>JANBVL010000001.1 GCA_024238995.1 Patescibacteria group bacterium | reverse complement strand
GGTATCCAAGGGCTTACTGGTCTTCAAGGTATTCAAGGCGATCCAGGGCTAATAGGATTAACAGGACCTGAAGGACCTCAAGGTATCCAAGGGCTTACTGGTCTTCAAGGTATTCAAGGCGATCCAGGGCTAATAGGATTAACAGGACCTGAAGGACCTCAAGGTATCCAAGGGCTTACTGGTCTTCAAGGTATTCAAGGCGATCCAGGGCTAATAGGATTAACAGGACCTGAAGGACCTCAAGGTATCCAAGGGCTTACTGGTCTTCAAGGTATTCAAGGCGATCCAGGGCTAATAGGATTAACAGGACCTGAAGGACCACAAGGTCCAGTAGGTTCTGAATTCTGGGATGGTGTAATTGATGGAGATATTTATAGCGTAAATGCTGGCAATGTTGGCATGGATGGAGACCTAATAGTTAGCGGAGGAGATATTAAAACTGACGTAGATAATGTTCTGCCTAGTTTACATCTTGATTCCACTGGTAGTGGAGATAATTGGACTTCTCAAGGAGCATATATTGTTTTAGGAGAGTTGGCTGGAACTAGTGGGTATGCTGGAGCAGCAGCATTATATATGACTTATCGCGGAGATGGTTATGGCTTCATAGGATCAGGTGCTGTTATTAACGCAGAACCAGGTGCATCATATTTAAGATTTGATTATAATTCAGATAATATTTATACTCCTGATGCTTTAACAATTGGTGGGAGGAGTTATCAAAGAAGCATGCATATAACCCAGAATGCAGATAGAGATACAACAGCTTATTCCGTAATTACCTCAACTCCTAATCTTCACCTTGATAGTAAAGAAGGTTATGGAATTTATCTTAATTGGTATGGTGGAGCAAATGGTACTTATTTTGGAAATGGAGGAAGTAGTCAAGTTGGTAGAATAGACGGTTCTGGAAATTTAAGTATAAGCGGCGACCTGACAGTGAGTGGAGGAGATATAAAAGGAGGTAGCAGCGGGAGTAGACTTAATCTTTATGCTGGTACTTCATACTTAGATGGAGCATTTATTGAAATGTATGGTCAGACAGCATCACCAAATTATGGAGGTATAGACATGTCTATTGATGCTGATGGAACAGGTACACAAGTATTTAACATTAAGCAAATAAATGGTTCTGCCAGTACTGTATTACTGTCAGCATCTGAAGGCGGAACTGTAAGAATACATCAGAACAGCGTAGGTACAGGATTACAAATAGGTGATGATGCTTATATCGGTGACATAGATCAAGCAGCTAAGATTGGTATTCGAGGAACAGGTGGCAATGCAGCTAATGGAGGAATAGTATTTGGATCAGCTGAAGACACTAATATATTTAGAAATGCGGCTAATACATTGAGGACAAATGATAGTTTAATAGTTGATGGTAATGTAACAGCTTCTGGTTTTTATTATAGTTCAGACCGTAGACTTAAAAAAGACATAAAAAGCTTAGATTTTTCTTCAATTTCAAAGATTTTAGAGCTAAATCCAGTAGAATTTAGATGGAAAGAAAGCAATGAATTAAGTTTAGGTTTTATTGCTCAAGATTTAGAAAAGATTTATCCTGAACTTGTTAATACAGATAATTCAGAACAAGGAATGAAATCAATAAATTATGCAGGGATAATTGCTCCTTTAGTAAAAACAATTCAGGAGCAACAACTTATGATTGAGGAGCAGGACCAAAAGATTAATAAATTAGAAGATTTATATAATAAACAGCAAGAAAGGATAGATTTAATTGAAGAAGGGCTCTATGAAAAGTGAGAAAACAGACAAAAAAAAGATTAAAATTAGTAATAAGATTGTTTATGTTATTTCTCTTTTATTAGTAGGCTTATCTATTGGAGCTATTGTTGTTTTTGCTATTAATAATTGGAGTACAGGTTATAAGGTAGTCAGCGGATCAACGAATAAAGCCGTACAGTATTATGATGGTCAAGACAATTATAGATGTGGATATGTGGATAATTACACGGGGAAGAGCATTTTTGTTCCCACCAAGTCTCCAACTGAATGGAGTAGTTTTGTTAATAACTCTCCTGCTAATACAGATGGATGTACTGGGAACTCTAGTTCTCGTCCTGGCCAAACAAGTTGGTTTACTTCAGCTAACAACTGTGGATCTTGGGATTATAATTGTGACGGAGTAGTTACTAAGAGATTTGCCACTGTGGGCACTGATAATGGTGAGTATAGCTGTTCTTCCGGTTGGAAAGATTATGTTGCTGAATGTGGATATATAGAAGATTGGATTATAGGCCCTGATGGGAATTACACGTGTGTCGGGAGGCAAGGAGATATACCGGGTTTTTGCTATTGTATCCTTGAGAATAAACAGCAGGAATGTCATTAGCTCGGTGATTGTTGTTGGTTTAGTGAGGCTGGACAAAAGTTAGTGTTTGTTTTATTTGTTTTTTTTAAACAATATTGTTAAATTTCTTAAGACTTTATAGACTTTTTAGTTAAATTTTGATAAAAAGAAGATTATTATATATGCTTTTTTCTTTTAAAAGAAAATTAAATTTATTCTTATTAGTTGTGGTGATTTTTGCTAGTTTTGGAACTGGTGTTTGGTTTGGGAAACTGCAAGTGGTTTGTGATGTCTGCGCTCCAGAAGATATTAACCTTTCTTTGTTTTGGGAAGCATATAACAAGCTTCAGGATAAATTTGTAAACAATGATAAAATTAATACCCAAGAGATAATTTACGGAGCTATTTCAGGAATGGTTGAATCTTTAGATGATCCTTATACAGTATTTTTTCCTCCGCAAGAAACAAAAAGATTTGTTGAAGATGTAAAAGGTGTTTTTGAGGGCGTAGGAATGGAAATAGACGTAATAAAAGGACAGCTTCAGGTAGTTGCACCTTTACAAGACACTCCAGCTTTTAAAGC
Organism: Patescibacteria group bacterium; assembly: GCA_024238995.1. Lineage (NCBI taxonomy): Bacteria > Patescibacteria group bacterium. Next base: position 141,725 of record JANBVL010000001.1, on the reverse strand, counting down.
AGGACTTTTGGCAGGAGATAAAATTTTAAAAGTTGATGATACTTCAACAGTTGATATTACAATTTATGAAGCTGTTAAATTGATAAGAGGACCAAGAGGGACAGAGGTTGTTTTAACTATTTTCCGTGATGGCTGGAATGAATCAAAAGAAATTCCAATTACAAGAGGTGTTATTGAAGTTCCTTCTTTAAAATGGGAGCTTCTTGAAAATGACACTATTGTTCATTTAAAACTTTATCAATTTAGCGGAAAAGCAGGATTTGATTTTAGAAAAGCTGTTTTTGAAATTCTTGATACATCTGCCAAAAAGATTATTATAGATTTAAGAAATAATCCTGGAGGTTATTTGGAAATAGCTCAAGACATTGCTGGCTGGTTTTTAGAAAATGGAGAATTAGTTGTTGTTGAGGAATTTGCTGATGGTACTACAATGGAGTATAGAGCTGATGGTAATCCCGCACTTTTAGATTATAAAGTTGTGGTTTTAATCAATAAAGGCTCTGCTTCAGGTTCTGAGATACTGGCAGGAGCTTTGAGGGATAATAGAGACATTCTGTTGATAGGAGAAAAGTCATTTGGAAAAGGTTCTGTTCAGGAGTTAGTTGAGCTAAGAGGCGGATCAAGTTTAAAAATAACTGTTGCAAAATGGTTGACACCCAATGGTCATTTAATCACTGATGTTGGACTAGAGCCTGATATTGAAGTGGAACTGACTGCTGATGATTATGAGCAGGGCAAAGATCCTCAGCTTAACAAGGCTATTGAAGTAATAAAATCATTATAGTAAACTAGTTTTATGAGAGTTATACTTTTAAAAGATATTGAAGATTTGGGTAAAAAAAATGAAATAAAAGAAGTTAAAGATGGTTACGCCAGAAACTTTTTACTTCCAAAAGGTTTTGCAAAAATAGCAGATAAAAGAAGTATGGAACAGTTAGAATCACAAAAAGAACTAGAATCACAAAAAGCAGAAGAGGAATTAAAAAAGACTCAAGCCTTAATTGAGGCAATTGAGGGCAGGGCATTTGTAATTAATGTTAAGACTGGTGACGAGGGACAGCTTTTTGAATCAGTTAGTGTTGGCAAGCTTTACGAAGCTTTAAAAGAGCAGGGTTTTGAGGTTAAAAAAACTCAAATAGAGATGGTTCAACCAATTAAGGAGCTTGGAGAGTTTCCTGTTAAACTTAAATTCGATCATAATTTAGAAGCTGAAGTCACAATAATAATAGAAGAAGAGAAGAAATAAAATGCCAAGGTTTATCTTTGTTGCTGGTGGAGTGATGTCTGGCATAGGAAAAGGTATTGCAACGTCTTCTATTGCCAGGATTTTAAAATCAAAAGGATTTAAAATCACTGCAATTAAAATTGATCCTTATATCAATGTTGATGCTGGCACGATGAATCCAGTTGAACATGGTGAAGTATTTGTGATGGATGATGGAACAGAGTGTGACCAGGATATCGGGAATTATGAAAGATTTTTAGGTGAAACACTGACAACTGATAATTATATAACAACTGGCAGGGTTTATCAGGCAGTGATAGACAGAGAAAGAAATTTACAATACGGCGGCCGTTGTGTTGAAGTTGTTCCTGACATTCCCAATGAAGTTATTGCTAGAATTAGAAAAGCAGCCAAAATTACTAAGGCTGATTTTGTTTTGATTGAAATTGGAGGAACAATAGGCGAGTATCAGAACATGCTGTTTTTAGAAGCAGCAAGAATGATGAAACTCAAAGCGCTAAAACAATCAATGTTTATTTTAGTTTCATATTTACCAATTCCAGATATGATTGGAGAAATGAAAACCAAACCAACTCAAACTGCTGTTAGGTTGTTAAATGAAGCTGGAATTCAGCCTGATATAATTTTAGGTCGTTCAAAAGCTCCTTTAGACGAACCGAGAAAAAGAAAAATATCTATTTTTTGTAATATTTCAAAAGACGACATTATATCTTCTCCTGATATTAATCCTATTTATAAAGTGCCGATAAATTATGAGAATGAGAATTTGGGTAATAAGATTTTAAAGAAATTTGGTTTGCGTTCAAGAAAACAAGGTCTTAATGATTGGTTAAAATTAGTTGAATCAATTACTGCTGATACTGAAAAATTAAAAATCGCTATTGCTGGTAAATATTTTGTTACAGGAAAATTTGCTTTAATGGATTCATATATTTCAGTAATTGAGGCGATTAAGCATGCTTGTTGGTCTTTAAAAAGAAAACCGGAGATTCACTGGCTTTCAGCTGAAAAGTATGAAAAACAGCCTTTAAAATTAAAAGAGCTTAAAAAATTTGATGGAGTAATTGTTCCAGGAGGATTTGGGAAAAGAGGAATAGAGGGCAAAATTAAGGTTATTGAATTTTTAAGAGAACAAAAGATTCCTTTTTTGGGTTTATGTTTGGGAATGCAGTTAGCAGTAATAGAATTTGCCAGGAATGTTTGTAATTTAAAACAAGCGCATTCTACTGAATTTGCTTTTCAGTCTAAAGAACCTGTGATTGATGTAATGTTAGAGCAAAAAAACTTAATAAAGGAAAAAAGATATGGAGGAACAATGAGATTAGGGGCATATAAATGCAGACTTAAGAAAGGAACAAAAAGTTTTAAGCTTTATGGAAATGTTTTGGATATTTCTGAACGCCATCGCCACCGTTATGAATTCAATAATGAATATCGTAAGATTTTAGAAAAAAATGGTATAATTATGGCAGGTGTGAATTTAAAAAGAGACTTGGTTGAAATAATAGAATTAAAGAATCATCCATTTTTCATTGCCAGTCAGTTTCATCCTGAATTCAAATCAAATCCTTTAAAGCCCCATCCCTTGTTTTCAGGCTTTATCAGGGCATGTATTAAAAATAATGCAATTTAAGTTATTGAATGTTTGAAAAAGTCATTCAATTTATTAAGAAATACCAGAATGATATAGTGTTATTGATTGGTGTTTTTTTAGTTTCCTTGCTTTCTTTTGCTGCTGGATATATTGTTGCTAAAGAGCAGTTTAAACAGGAAATTAAAATTGAGTATGAGTATCAAAAGTCAAAAAACAGCTATAGCTGGAGCAGGCGTAATAGGGCTTTATCTGGCTTGGAAATTGTCTGAAAAAGGTCATGAGATTACTGTTTTTGAGAAAAAAAAGCAAATTGGCAAGACTGCTTGTTCCGGATTATTTTCAGAAAGAATCTTTGATTTTATTCCAGAAAGCCGGAATTTAATTGAAAATGAAATTACAAGTGCTGTTCTGCACTTTCCAAAAAAAAGTTTAAATATTAAATTTTCAAAAAAGTTCTTAGTAATGAGCCACTTTGAACTTGATAGGTTAATAGCTTTATTTGTTGAGAAATTTAAAGGCAATATTGTTTTAAATAGTAGTATGGAGTTTTTGCCTGATAATTTTGACAGAATTATTGGCTGTGATGGCGCTCTGTCTTCAACTAGAAAGCTTTTGAAATTAGATGAGCCGAAATTCCGTTTAGGAATTCAGGTTTTTGAGAATAAAAAAGACTTTTCAGATTTTGTTGAAGTTTGGCCAACTGAAAACGGGTTTTTATGGAAAATCCCAAGAGGAGAACAGGTTGAATATGGGGTTATTGAAGAAATTAATAAAGCTAAAATTGTTTTTGATGATTTTTTAAAAAAGAACAAAATCAAAGAAAGCAACTTTGTTTCAGCTTTAATACCTCAAGGCCTTATAATACCATCTAATAACCGCATCACTTTATGTGGCGATGCTGCAGGATTGACTAAACCATGGTCAGGCGGGGGAGTCATCTGGGGCCTTATTGGAGCCGACATTCTATTGAAAAATTTCCCAGATTTTTTAAAATATAAAAAAGAGCTTAAAAGGTTTTTTTTACCAAGAATTAATTTTTCAAAATTAGCAACAAAATCAGCATATTTTTTTGGTTTTAAAGCTCCATGGGCGCTGCCAACAAATTTTAAAATAGAAAGCGATTTCTTATTATGAGCATTAAACAAGTTCCAAGCCATTTAGGCATTATCTTAGATGGCAATAGAAGGTGGGCAAAAGAGAAGGGATTGTCTGCTTTTGAAGGTCATAAAGAGGGATTGGACAATATTAAAAAGGTGATAAATTGGTGCAAAGAAAAAGGAGTCAAGACCTTAACGCTTTTTGTGTTTTCAACTGAAAATTGGAAAAGACCAAAAAAAGAAATAAATTATTTAATGAAGCTAGTTGAAAAAATGCAGTCACATTTTAAGGAAGCCTCTAAACAAGATATTAAAATAAAAGTGATTGGGCAAAGGGACAGATTACCAAAGGCTGTTCAGTTGTCAATTAAAAAAATAGAAGATTTAACCAAGAACAATAAAGCCATGACCTTGAATTTTGCATTAAGTTATGGGGGCAGGGCAGAGATTGTTGAAGCTGTTAAAAACATTATTAAGCAGAAAATTCCTGTTGATAAAATTAGTGAAGATGATATTTCTCAAAATCTTTGGACTTCTGATTTGGATTTAATAATCAGAACAGGAAAAGAGCAGCGTATTTCTAATTTTTTAATTTGGCAGGCTGCTTATAGCGAGCTTTACTTTTTTAAAAAATATTGGCCTGATTTTAATAAAAAGGATTTAAATCGGGCAATTTCAGAATACGTAAAAAGACAAAGAAGATACGGAGGATAGCTGTCTATTTCAGTTTATATTTAGGAGCTGGCCTAGAGCCAGTTTTTTTATTTAAAATAGACAAAAAACCCTTAAAAACTTAAAATAATAGATATGAATAAAGTCAGCAAGGTAAAAGTTGAAAGTAATTTAAAAGAGTCAGTTTTAAAAGCTGTAAATGAAATTGGTGGTTTTAAAAAATTCATAAATAGGGGAGAAACAGTTTTGCTAAAACCTAATTTTAATACGGCTGACCCAAGCCCGGCTTCAACTGACATTGGATTTTTAAGAGCTGTTGTTGAATTGATTTATGAGTGTGGCGCTAAAATTGTAATGATAGGTGATTCTTCTACCATGAGTTTAAAGAGAGGAAGTTAAAGGCTTAGATTACATTTCATTACAATTTAACATTAAAATCAAAGTTTAAAAAGCTTTGATTTTTTGTTTGAAACAAGTAAGATGAAAAGTGGATACCAATTTATATTTAAGGGTAAAGAGGGACAATTCTGTTCTGCCCTTAAATAAGGTGGTATCCAGCAGGGTTGTCCCTTTTTGGTTTGAATAAAAATAACTTTTCAAGGTCGGAATTTATTAAATAAAAATTAACTTAAATCTATGAAATTAAATGCAGGTGCATTTGTATTGTTAGAACAAGCTTTAAATTTTCTTGCTACTAGTCAAGCAACACACAAGTTGTTTTGGCAAAAAAGAAATGAAATAGAAGAAATTGCAGAGAAGAGTAAAGACATAAATGAGTTTGTTAGTGAGTTGGCAAAATACCTTATTAAAAAAGCAGAAGAATTGAGGGGAAAAGAAAATTTAAGACCTTAAGCAAGAATAAAAATAAATCAGGGTTATTCGTGGGGCAAGATTAAAATTTCCATTGGTTTTTGCCTCACGAAAAGCCCTTTAACCAATGGCAAAACAGAAAAAAAACACAATTAAAAAAATAGACATTTCTTTTGTAAAAGTCTTTGAAGAATTTGAAGCGATAGTAAAAAAATTATGGCAAGAAGTTAGGTTTAAAAGACTACCCACAAAAGAAGAATTTGAGAAAGCGATTAAAAATAGGAAAAACAAGAAACGTTTAAGAGGGCTTTGGAAAGAAAGAAAAGGAATGTGGGGGGTAGTAAGGTTAAAGAAAATGGTTAAAGGTGGTCTTTCTGTTAATAAGAGAAAAGTTGAAATAAAACCAATTATTGAAATTCCTATTTTTGATTACTCATCTAAAGACTTTGACCTAAAAGATTATGAAAGAAGAAACCAAAACTTGTCTATAATGGTAGTTAATGATAAAGAATATCAGCAAAGAAAAAAGTTATTTAGAGAAAAATATAAGCTCTACCGACCACTTAAACAAAAAGATGATTCAAAGATTAAAATTAAAAATGAGGAGAGAAATCTTTACCTAACTCCTGAACTCTCAAAATGGGTTCTTAAACAAGCACGTTGGGATTGGAAACCAATGATAGAAGATATTAAGCAAATTGTTAAAGGTTTCAGCCCCTTGAATGAACAAGCAGGTTTTGTTTGGGTTTTCAATAATTTTCTTTATGATATAGAACTTGAAATACCAATCTCAATTCTTGAACCAACAACTTTATTGCCGATTTATCCAACAAATGAAAAGCAAAAAAGGTATCTTAAAAAGATTTATAAACAGATAGAAAAAGCGTCGCCTGATGAAGTAATAGATGCTTTTTTTAAAAGGAATTTTTATGAAAGTGAAAGGACTCCTTCAACAGAAAAACAAATCAATCTTAACATTAATCCAAGACTTCGCTATCTTGCAGAAAAATATCCAGCCTTAAATCTTATTGAGATAGCAGAAAAAGACTGGGAAGATTGGTTAAACGCAGTAAAACCAAAAACTCAATCCTCTAAAACTTTAAAAAGATATTTAAGACCACCATTAACGCTAATAAAGTATGTTGAACTAAAGGGTGATTTAGTTAGGTATTATGATGACCAAGAATACCAAAATAAGATGGAAAAAGAATATCAAAAGTTTATTAAAAGAAAGACTGGTAAAGAAAGAATGATATTGCCAAGATTAAAGAGAATCAAAAAAGAAAAATCCTCTTACCAGTTTTGGTTAGAGGGTAATATCCCACCATTTAAAGATTAGTTAAGACTTGATTTGATACAAAACACTCTTAAAATGAGTGTTTTTTTTGATTGTCTAGGATTTGCCAAATTCTTCAAAAGTGCGTGGTAAGGTGAAACTAGCAAGAATGTTCTTTACTGCCAACAATGAAGAAAACTAAAAAACCTTTCAAACTTAATTACAAATTTGAACCAAATCCTCAAATGATGGAAAAGGTTTTTAGTTTTTTGGGTAGTGATTTAAGAGAAAATTTTAAGAAATATCAAAATGCTGATAAGCGAGGAAACAATTTTAAGGAATCTAATTCAAGAGTGGGAAAAAAGTTATCTAGAAAATAAGGAGTTTTTTACTGATAGGCAACTATTAGAGATTTTTCCAGAGGCAAAAAGGTATTTAGAAGAAAGGTTAATTAAGTTAGAAAAAGAGATTAAAACTTTAACATTACAAATTAAAATCAGTTTAAAAAGAACCCTTTTGCTTAAGGGCTTTAAGAAATGGTTTCAACAGCAAATAATTAAAGTCTGGGCAGGAGATAAGTTAGATAGGCTGATAAAAGAGCATAAAGAATTGAGTTGGTTGCTAAATCCTCCAAGATTTAGAAAAGGAAAAATAACTAACGAGGATATTCAAAGAGCTAAACAGCAACCTTTTTCTAAATTCCTTGAGATAAGAAATAAAATCTGGGCTTTATGTCCTTTCCACCCAGACAAGAGACCATCTCTTTATTTAAAAAATGAATTTTACCATTGTTTTTCTTGCAAAGAATCAGGAGACATCATTGACCTAACAATGAAATTACGAGGTTTAGATTTTGTGTCAGCAGTTAAAATGTTAAATAACTAACTTAAAAGTTGTTTGTTGGGGGTGAGTGGTTAAGTTTAAACCCTTTCCTACTTGCCTCTGACAAACAGCTTGAAAGGGTAATGGTATTTGAAGATTTAAGAAAAAAAATAGAGAAACAATTTGTTTCAAAAGAAGAAGAAAAGAAAGAAGCACCTAAAACTTTTGATTATTTATCGGTGGAAGAATTGCTTAATGTTTTGGGCTTAACAATCAAATCAGACCAAGAAAATAAACTAGCAACTTTCCTTTGCCAGTTATCAGCTTTTACAGAGAAATCTCAATTTAACATTAGTTTCAATGCTCCAAGCTCCACAGGAAAAAGTTATATTCCTCTGGAAGTTGGAAAATTATTTCCAAAAGAAGATTTGATTGAGGTAGGGTATTGTAGCCCAACAGCTTTTTTTCACGACCAAGCCAAAAAAAATAAAGATGGGCAGTATGTCATAAATCTTGAAAGGAAAATTTTAGTATTTTTAGACCAACCACACACTTTATTACTTCAGCATTTGAGACCTGTTTTATCCCACGACAAGAAGGAAATTCTTGTGAAGATTACAGACCGAAGTAAAAGAAAACTGCGAACCAAAAACATTGTTGTTAGGGGCTACCCATCAGTTATTTTCTGCTCTGCTGGATTAAAGATTGATGAGCAAGAAGCGACAAGATTTCTTCTCTTAAGCCCTGAAATCTCCCAAGAGAAAATTAGGGAATCAATAATTGAAAGAATAAAAAAAGAATCAAACTATAAAACTTATAGAAAAGAGTTAGAAGCAAACCCAAAAAGGACTGAATTAAAAGAAAGGATTGAGTCTATTAGACAAACTGGGGTTAAGGGTATTGAGATTTCTGAACAGCTTAAAGAAACAATAGAAAAGGAGTTTTTATCAAGACATAAGAAGTTTTTAAAACCAAGACATAGTAGAGATATTGCCAGATTGATTTCTTTGACCAAAGCATTTGCTTTATTGAATCTCTGGCACAGGGGAATAAATGAAAATAAGGTTATTACTTGCAAGAAAGAAGATTTTAAGAATGCTTTAAAAATATGGGAAGTAATCTCCCAAAGCCAAGAACTCAATTTGCCACCTTACATTTTTGACCTTTTCAATAAAATTGTTTTACCCCTGTGGATTGAAGGTATTGTTGGAATAACTAGGCAAGAAATAATGAATGAACATTTTAGATGTTATGGAAGACCTATATCTGATGAACAATTAAGGCGAGAAATAGTGCCTATGTGGTCTACTGCTGGTCTTATTACCCAAGAGCCTGACTCAATGGACAGAAGGAAGATGTTGATTATACCAATTCAAGAAAAAGTAGAGTCAAAACAATAGGGGGAGAGGGTTGTATACACACACGTTTGGTGCATACACCTCAAATCTATATCTTGGTGTGTGCATACACTCCTTCCCCCCTATATATTTGTAAGTATAAAATATCAACTTTAATTAAAAAACTTGTTAGATCGCAGATATAAAGGTCATTTTCAAAGAAAAATAAGTAAAAGATTAAAATAACGCTGGGTCAGAGTCATTCGTCAGTCGCTTGGCTCTTCCCCAGCCAAAAAAGATTATGTCAGAAGAAAATAAAGAAACAAAAGAAAAAACAATGGCTCAAGAGGAAGAAGCTCTTGTTTTAGAGGGTTATTCTGATGAGGAAATTAAAGAAATTAAGGTAGTAGCAAAAGGAAGAGGGGAAACTCTTTCTGAAACAGCTGAAAGTGATTTTGTTAAACAAGGGATTGAGGGAATGAGATTAGAGAAGTCTGGAACAGAATTAGAAACAATCTTACCTTTTGATGAGTTTAAAAAGGGAGTGATTGCCCAAAATGAAATTGAGGGAGGAGCTTCTGTTCAAGAAACTCCAAAGAAATACCCCTCTTTTGAAAGTTGGAGAGCTAAAAGGTTGAAGAAAAAATAATAACTAAAAATAAATAAAAAACTATGCGAGGAAACAAATCAAAATCGCCAAAAAGGAGCAAAATGTTAAGCCGAAAGAAAGTTGAGAACTTCCACCCTAGCTTACCAAAAAAACAAGTTCAAAAAATGAACAAGGATATTGCAGGTAAGCAAAAAAGAGAAACAATTAAGAATAACTAAATGACCCCTGATGAGTTTAAAAAGTGGCAAGAGGATAAGTTAAGGGAACTTAATGAAGCAATAGATAAAGTTGCTAAAAAGGAGGGGTGGGGGAAACAACCTAAGGTTCAGTCTTTTGAAGAGACAAAAGCCAAAGAGTTTTCTTCTATCCCTTATGTCCCTGACTATTCAACTCCTCCTAAAAAGAAACATCAATCCTTTTCTGAATGGCAGGGTAAATAACTAATCAAACAATAAATTATGAACCAAGAGGAGATATTAAAAAGTAAATATAAGAACTTTCAGAGATTGAAAGGAAAAGTTAATGAATCTAAAGTTTCAATTCCTAGAATGAAACAAATTATTCTGGCAAGAAGAAGGCAATTATCAAAAGACGCTAAAGAGTTAATGGAAATGATTAAATCCAAGAGAGACCCATTTGCAAAAGAGGTTGGAGAAATTACACAAAGAGAAAGGGATAAATATGGAAAAGAATTTATAGCTTACAATCGGGAGAAAGCCAAAATTTCAAAGTTGGAAAAGAAACTTAACTCAAGAATTACTTTAATGCCATTGCGAGAACAGGCAGTAAAAAACCAAGAGAAATCATTAAAAGAATCTGTTATTTTTGAGAATGAAAGGTTAGCCAAAGAGAAAGAAAAGAAAGAAACCATAGCTAAAAGGATTGCTGTTGATGAAAGGGAAAGAGAGAAAGCAATAGAGAAAGACAGAGGACAGAAACCTAAACCAAGAGCTAGAAGTCAGTATGAATAATAACTATCAACTATCTGTTTTACTCTTGTTAGAACGCAACCTAGAAGCCTGAAAAAGTAAAATAATGAGAAATTTAACACTAAAACAAAAATGTGTCCTTGATTTAGAGGCAAGGGGCATTGATAGAAATGACGCTGTTTTACAATGCTATAACGCAAAAGATAGAGCCAATGCTTATCAGATTGGTTTTAAATTGGGCAAGAACGAACTATATCAAAAAGAGTTAAAGAAACAAAAAGATTTGGTGGAACTGATTAAGTTAGATGAGGGCAAGAAGTTTGCTGATATTTTGAGGTCGTTAATAAGTCCTACTGAAGTCGCTAGTATATTAAAAGGGCTAATTGAAAGTGGAGATACGAGAGCTAAACTTCAAGCTGTCCAAGAATACAATAAAGTTCTGTCGCATTATCCTAGAGAAGATAAGGCTCTGATAGATTTAGGCTCTCTTAATATAACTATGTCAGCTCCAAAAGAAAAGGAGCAGATAGAACAAGGAGAAGTGATAGAACAAAAGAATGGCACAAAGAAAAAGAATAAAGAAGAAACATAGAAAACAGATAAGGATAGAACACAAAGAACTGGTCTTAACAAATCGCAAAGAAAAGAAAGATACTAATGAATAGTTATTGAATGGTATTAACTCTTAATGGTTATATCTGAATGGTATCTGCACCATATACACACGCTCTTTCTTTCCCACCACAATCCCAGGCACAAAGAGGTTAGATAAGGATATATTCAGCTTAATAAACTAGGGCAAGGTTAATTCCTCGCTTCATATTAGAGGCATAGAATCAGCTCCTAGCAAGGTTTAGAGCCAGTCAAGAATAACGAACCTATTAAGAATACTGATTTAAGAACAAATAACGTCGCACAAGATATATTGTGAGACCTATCAACAACCGAACATTAACCGAACATAAGGGGGGGGAGACCAACCACTTGATTCCTTACATTATAATATATACCCAACCCACACAGATTTAATTTTAAAGACTTATGAATACACAAGAACTGACAAAACAATTTAATAAACTGGGTGAAGAATGGCTTAAGGGTTATCAAGTCAAAGAGTGGCAGTATGGAAAAAAGAAATATAAATTTCTGCCAGAGCAGATTAAGTTCCTGAATAGCAAAGCAAGATTTCAGATTTTGTATGGAGGTTTAGGTTCTGGTAAAACTCTAGCAATGTTGAGTAAAATGCTTCTGCTTTGTTGGTTCTTTCCTAATTCTGAATTTCTGTTGGGCAGACGTTATGTTGCAGACCTTGAAAAAACAATTTTGCCTTTGCTGTGGGAGTTAATTCCAAATGCCAAATGGTATAAGCACAGGGTTAAGTCAGGCATTGTTGAGTTTTTTAATGGCAGTAAAATTATATTTTTTGGTTTAGACGCTTTAATGAGCGGAAGCCTGTCAGACATCAGAAAAGCCAACCAGTCTTTGAAAGGAATGAACCTGTCAGGATTTGCCCTAGACCAAGCAGAAGAAATTGAAAAATCAGTTTTTCTAACCTTGTGTGGAAGATTGAGGAGGACAACTTCTCCAATCAGATGTGCTTTTTTAAATATGAATCCTGCTAACTTTTGGGTTTATCCTGAATTTATACAGAATGTAAATAAGAGAACTGATTTTGAAACTTTTCAATTCTCAATGCTAGATAATCCTTATTTGCCAGATGACTATTTGCAAGACCAGTTGCAACACGATGAGAATTACATTCAAAGGTATGTTAAGGGAAATTGGGACATATCCCTATTGTTGCAGAACAATGTTTTTGCCACAGAATACATAAAAAAGTTTGAAGCAATGGTGAAAGAACCGATTGCTGTTGAAGAAGGATTTGAAATCTGGGAGCAACCAATGAATAAGTTTTATCAGATTGGGGTTGATGGAAGTGAAGGTGTCATTGACCCAAGTAGTATAAGTGTTATTTCTTCTGATGGTCAGAAAGTTGCAAAGTTTAATGGCAAGATTCCTATTCCTGCCTTAATAGAAAAGACAAGATTCATTTATGAAAAATATAACAAAAGGAGCAGTTTAACTCCCCTAATAATTCCAGAAGTAAATGCTAGTGGTCAGGCTCTTTTATTGGGTATTAGTGATCTAAACATTTATAGAAGAACAACTTTTGATACTAGCTCTTGGGGAAGAAAAGAAACCCAGAAGCTCGGCTGGAAAACAAGCTATCAAACTAAACAAGCCCTGATTAGTAATTTTCAGGACTTATTAAGAAAAGATTTAGTTAGTATCTATGATAAGCAAACTTGTGAAGAATTTAAAACGTTTGTCTGGAATGATTCAGCACGGCAGTCAGGAGCAGGAGCAGAACGTTCCTTTCACGATGATGATGTTATTTCAACTCTGTTAGGATTCTGGGAAATGGAAGATAAAGACATAATCACTTCCAGAAAATCTTTATTTGAACAATTTGAAAATTACAAAGAAAAGAAAATTACTTTTGAAAAAATAGGAGATAAAGTAAAAAGCCAAAAGAAAGTTCAAGCAATACTGGACAGAAGGAGCAGAGGCAATGCTTATGAATAACTATGAGAACTCTACCCACAAAACAATCTGAAAAGCAAAAACAAATCATTGAAGCGACAAAAGATTTCTTTGGAGTGCCTGTTAAAAAGAGAACCATTATTAACACAGCACTTTGGCTTATGAATCGCAAGAGGGGAGTAAAACTTTCTGATGAGGAGAAAAACGCAGTTTGGTTTGTTAGGAAGAATCTAGCTGATTACAGGGAGAACCTAGTTTAAAATGCTGTTAGACGCATTTAAAGTCCTTTTACAAGTAAAGAACCATCATACAGGGTATTTAATGGTATCAAACCTCAACTTCTTATCTTTTAAGAGTAAAACTGAAAGGCATAAAATTACCACCCCAAGCCATAAAATATCTTAATCTGTCTGTAATGTTCCACCAGAGCAATTTCCATTTTGGGACATTCTTTTTAGAAACCTTAAAAGATAGTTTAGAACCCACAGCAACTCCCACACCCATAACTCCTGATTCAACTTCTTCAACAGAAAAAGTTTCTATAACGCCATAAACTTGAAAATATATCAATCTTGTTTTGGGAGGAATTTTTAATGATAAAGTAATCGTTTGACTAGAACCTACCTCTAGATAGAACTTTTCAGGTTTAATTTTTATCCAATCAGAATTCAGCTTATCAAAATTCTCTTTTGTTAAATTGGCTACACCGACTTTAAAATAACCTGCCTCATCATTTGTATTGATAATAGTAATTTGTGAATTTTTATATCGTTTGCCCATTAAAAGCTCATCATCAAACTTTAAAGCGACAGGATAGATTCCAATGCTTGAAGCACTAGAGCTTATCAATGAAAATAAAATAATTGTTGTTATAAGTTTTAGTTTCATAATTGGTGGGTAGAGAAAATACCCACCTCAACAAATCCAAACCTTACAAAGCAACTGCCAAAACTGATGTCAGAAAAGTTTGTGGAGCGACTCCTGAGCTGAGAACTACTGGCATATAGAATCTTAAATCCATACTTACTGAAGTTGAAGGGTCTAATGTCATACCACTTGCCAAGTAAGAATTATCAGCATTGAAGAACGTCCACCCAGAAGAATTCAAAGCCCACTCCTGACTGAATTCGTTTGTCAAACTTGGTATAGCATTTATGTATTGCCAATTTGAAGGAATTGAATCCGAAACTTTCAAACTGATTGTAAATGAAACTGAACCAATATTTGTGATGGTCTGTGTATCTATTAAAGTCATTGTGTCTTTAACTTGCCCCAAATCCATAAGTCCCCAGTCAATTTCCCCATCTGTGCTAATGGAAACATTTAAGACTTTAGGAGTTATAGAGCCGATAATGGCTTCCTCATTACTAGCAAATGTAAAAGCTCCACTAACTAAAAGCAGAGCAGATAACACTAATAAAGCTGTAAGTTTTTTAAACATTTTATTCCATTGGTTTTTTATTTAATTATTTACTTTATAGCTTAGCCGACCAACAAGCTATTTTCTTTCTTCTTTTTTTTTCTGAAATAGTCTCCACTCTTTGATACCGATAAGAACTAAACCCATTAAACATAAAATCACAATAATTGTTAGAAAAGCAGATTTACTGATTTCTCCCCAAATCATACCTATAGACGCTATCATTGAAACTAAACCTTTTTGAATCCCTTCAATAACAACTTTTTCCTCTCCTTTCTCCTTTTCTTCCTCTTTTTCTCCAATAAATTCAGTTTCAGAATCCTTTTTAGTTAAAGTAGTTATTTCTTCTTCTCCTGAGACGGCAACTATCTTTTCAGTATCAGTAGTGTCAATTTCTGGAATTTCTAAAAAAGGTTGAGGAAGAATTATCGCATCACCTATTTGTATCATTACTAGTGGAATGCTTGTGTATTCTTCTTCAGCAGTAGTTCCTTTTAATTCAAGAATGAAAGTATATTCTCCAGGGCAAAGATTTGAAGCAGTCTTTATCTTAAGTTTTGATTGAGTTTCGCCTTTAACGATTTCAAAACCTGAAACTGCTGTTGTTCCATCTTTCCAACCCAAGAAGTCTAACCAACTATTATCTGTAATAGAAAATTGAGCTTTAATTCCTTCTCCATCAAAAAAACCATCTCCACAAATACCTTTATAATCTATATGTAAAGATGTTTCTCCATTAAGAATTTTATCAGTATTATTAGTAAGTTTCAGTTCAATAATGCAACTCTCACCACTATATTGAATATCGCATTCTTTAGAAGATAGTTCTAAAATAAGTTTATCATTTTGAGCTTGGATAGAAAAAATCCCAAAACTACTTCCAAAAAGAAAAGCTAAAAATAGAACTATTAAACTTTTTGATATTTTGTTCATAATCAGGGGTAGATTTACTTCAAAGAAATAAACCTACCTCTGATAGCTATTCCTTGTATAGCTATCAGGTTTTCTTTACAATTCTGCTATTAGCTCTGCTACTGGGATTACTTCTGTCTTTACCTTATATTCGCCAGGTGCAAGATTGACTGCAAATTCATTCTTAACAAAGAAATTCAGCATTCCTGTTCCTAAATATAACGCCACTCCATCTGTGTCAGTATCGTCATAAGTAATCAGGTCTGTTTCAAATAAGTAAGTATCTGGATTCCAACCATTAAGTTCCTTTGTTATATCATTATAACTAGATGATGGAACTAACCAAATCTTTGCTCCTCTGCATAAATCATAACTATCGCTATCGCAATAATTTGCTTCGGCAGTAGCATTCCAATCTGGTGAAGTAGGCAAATTCATTTGAAGATTTTTGTTTCCTTCTTCAGAAATGTTTCCCTCATCATCAGTTATAAATTCAGCAATCAATACTCCTGGATTATTACCACCCCAATTTTCAAACCTTTCAGGTTTATCTGCGTAGTAAATCAAGGAATAGTTTTCATTAACATCTAGTCCTGTAGCTTCAAATTCATAATTGAAGGTCGGAGATAATAATTCATAAGTCAAAGTTGCTCTTGTATTATCATCTATAATATTCCAATCAGGGTTTTTATTCTCTAACTCTACAGCACTCCAGTAAGAAGTTTTTACACCTTCTTCAATGTGTTCTGGAGTATTACAATTTCCACCACCAACTATACATTGTGTAGTGATAAACTTAATCGGTGCTGTGGTTTCTGATTGGTTCTTCAAATTATAATCTTGGGTATAGGTGTTTCCAGCAATTGCATTAGAGCTTCCAATAGTATATGTTTTTTCAACATCTCCATTTCCAAATATGACTGCTTGTTCTACATTACCCACTCCTAGCATTGTAGTATAGACAGCTAAAACCATTGCTGAAACTATTCCAGCTCCTAACAATCCAGCTACAATCATTGCAATAGGACTTTTTTTGAGTAAGTTTTTTATCTCTATTTTGTTCATATTTTCTTCCTATTTTAATTGCTTTCTATATACTGATATAATCCCTCAGTTTTGGGACGACCTTTTTTAATAGTTTAATCTATATTAAGTTCTTAGGGGTGTCAAGTGGGCGTTTGAGGGGGTATCAAATTGTAGTATTTTCAAAAAAGAGCCATAAAAATAGAATCAATTAAAAAAATACTTGACATTAGTTTATGAAAAAGTCATAATACTAGTATATGACAAATAAAAGACGAAAAATCACAATAGACTTAGTGATATATCTCCAGTTTAAAAGAGACCAAAAACGCCTTGTAAAAATCAAGGACTATGTTGGTAAAATCAAAAACATTCTTGATAGATGGGATAAGGGAAAGGGCAGAAGGAAAATAACCATAACAGATTATTAAAATAATGTTAGGAACACGAATCAGTTTCATAAAAGAAAGTATTGTTGGTCAATCAATTTTAGACATAGGCAATTTAGGAGGAGATGGAAAACTATTTAAAGAACTTCAAGTTATGTTTCCACAAATAATTGGATTAGATAATAATAAAAGATTAGCCAAGAAATTAAATTTAAAGAATCAAGTAATAGGAAATGCCGATGACTTACCTTTTAAAGATGAAACCTTTGATACAATTATAATGGCAGAGTTATTAGAACATACATATTCTCCACAATCTTTTATATCAGAAGCGAAAAGAGTTTTAAAAACGAATGGATTATTGATTCTAACTACTCCTAATCCTTATGCTCTTCATAGAATTTTGAGATTTTTACTAAAAAGAGAAGACAGCATAGGAGATGAAGACCACAAACTTTTTTATACTCCAAATGCCATTGAGAGATTATTAAAAGGATTTAAGGTTGAAATAACAAGCGATAAACTTAATAAAAGATATTTGCCAAGTTTGAGAATGTTAGGTGGGCATTTGTGTGTTAAAGCAATTAAAAAAGACATATAATAATTAAAAGGTTGGCATAGATAATTAAAATAATGGTCGCAGATTTAGAGGTTTCAGTTTTGGGCGACCATTTCTGAAATCTCTAAACCTTAACAAAATTATGGCAAAAAGACAGAAAAGAAAGAAACAAACTAAACTGATTATAAAGTTTGAGCCGAATCCTAATCATAAAGAAGAATTTACACAATTTGTAAGTGATATTTTAAAATCTAAAAAAAATAAGCAAAAAAAGAATTATGAAAAAAGTAGCAATCTACGTTAGGGTTAGCACCCAAAGACAAAAAGACGAAAGGACTATTGAAAGTCAGTTGGCAGTATTAAAGGAAATCTGTAAAGACTTTGAAATAGTTAAAGAATATATTGATAATGGTTGGAGTGGTGGAACTTTGGCAAGACCCTCTCTAGACAAGTTAAGAGATGACGCTAAAGAAGGTTTGTTTGAAGCTCTTTATGTTCATTCTGCCGATAGGTTGAGCAGAGACCATCTTAACCAACTCATAGTGTTAAAAGAATTAGAGAAGCGAGGAATTGAAGTGGTCTTTAAAGACCGAGTGCTAACAGAAGAAAACAAACTTTTAACTGATATTGAGAGCTTGTTAGCTGAACACGAAAAAAGGCAATTCATAGAAAGAAGTCGCAGAGGGAAACTGCACAAAGTAAAAAATGGGAAGCTTATCAGGAGTTGTGCAACTTATGGTTATAGGTTCATTAAAAACAAGAAGGGGGATTGGCAGTTAAAGATAGAACCTGAAGAAGCAAAGATTGTAAAACTTATCTTCAATCTTTATCTTGAACACCAAACCATTACTGGAACAACTAAAGCATTTCACTTGAAAAAAATACGTTATGGGGATAATAAGATTTGGAGACCACAGGGAATTGCTAGAGTTCTAAAGAGTGAAACCTACATTGGTAATTGGTATTACAATAAAACCAAAAGTTCTGAACCAAAGAACAAGAGAGTGAAATTTAATAGAAAAGTCAAATCAAGCAAAGTGAATAATAACAGAAAAGATTGGTTGATGGTTAAAGTCCCTGCCATAATTGACAGAGAAACATTTGATAAAGTTCAGGAGTTGAGAAAAAAGAATTTTAAGCTCTATGGTAAAACAAAGAACACTTATCTTTTGAGTGGCTTAATGAGGTGTGAAAAGTGTGGCTCAAGAATGGTTGGTATCTGCCATCATAATAAGTATTCCTATTATGTATGCAGTTCAAAGCCCAAGAGTTTTCCAGAGGTTTTTAAATGTAATTCTAGAATGATAAAGAAGGAGTTTATTGAAGATTATATCTGGGGCAAAATCAAAGAGGCATTACAGAATCCTAAAATCCTTATCAAATACATATTTCGGTTAAAAGAAGGGGACAAAGAAAAGCAATCGTTAGGTGATTTAAAACAAGACCTATTAAAGCACCAAGCCATTACAAAGAAAAAGAAGAGTGAGGTATGGCGACTTTGGGATAAAGATTTTATAAGCATAGAAGAATTTGAGGCAAAGATAGAGAACTATACTTTGATTGAAAGGGAAATCAAGAAAGATTTAAAAGGGATTGAAGTAAGGTTATCTCAAGCAACCAGTAAGCAGGATATAATCAACAGCTTAAAAGAGTTTGCCAGTCTGACCAAAGTTCAGTTGAATATATTAAAGCCTGAACAGATTAAAAAACTGCTTAAGAGTATTGTAAAAACAATCACTTACAATTCTGATACAGGAAGGATAATGATAACTGGTTATATTTCAATTTCCAAGCTCTCAACAAAGAGAAAAGAGGAACTAATGAAGCTACCTATACCAACCTTTGACTACGCCTCAATACTCGTAAAGTAATGGAAAAGCTTGGTGTTTTTGATTTGGAGAAAATAGAAATACCTCCAAGAATATATAATTTTGATGAAAGGAAATGGATTAAAAAACAAGTTCCCAATGGTAAATTTCTAAAGACAGTTTCAGTAACTGAATTTTTAGAAAGAGCTGACAAGTTGATACTTTTACCTAATTTAAAAACTCATTCATATGCTCAATTTACCGGAGCTTTAAAATTATCTATTGGTTTTATGAAGCCAATTGAGCGCGTCAGGCTTCATTTGAAAAATCTTCAGGAAAAAATAGCTGAGTTAAACAAATTAATTCATCCTGACTTAATTATTATGGATGCAAGAAAATGCTTTATAACTAAAGGCCCTGCTGAGGGTGAAATAAGAGAACCCAATTTAATATTAGCTTCAAGGAGCCGTGTTGATATTGACATTGAAGGAATTAAAGTGATTCAAGAGTTTAAAGGCAATTCTTTAAAAGATGTTGATCCTTTAGAAATGATTCAAATTAAAAAATCAATGGAATTTGGAATTGAAAAGTAAAAAGTTTGACACGATTACTTTACAAGTTATAATAAAAATGAGTAGAGGAAAATTAATATGCTTACTGATAAAGATATACAGAGAATAATTGAAGCTAATAAAGAAGTCTTTGCCACCAAAGAAGATTTTTTGTCTTTTAAAGAAGAAATGTTAAACAGTTTTTCAGAGCTTCAAATTTCTGTTGATGCTTATGCGAAAAGAGCTGATGCTTATTTTTAAGAAATGCTTATTTTATCATATAAAGTGAATCGTCATGAAAAATGGATAAAACAAATTGCAGACAAATTAGGAATAAAATTAGAATATTAAAAAACAACCTAATAATTAAAGGCTGTTTTTTTATTCAAAAACTTGAAAAATGAAGAGCGTTAAAGACTTGCTTAAAAATCAGTATTTTGTAATTTTTTTGTTTTTTATAGTATTGTTTTTTCTTAAAGATTCTTTTGTTAATGTTTATGAGTCTGTTTTTTTGCCAGAGCAGCAGGAATATCAAGAATATGAATCTGAAGAACATGTTGAAGAGCAAGAAATTGTTGAAGAAGAGATTACTGAAAAAGAAATTCTTTCTGTAATTGTTTCTAAAACAGCTACTAGTACTGAACTCGAAATTGAAAAATCAGGTTTTCAGGCGCCTGAAATAATAAAAGCAGTTTATTTAACTGCTTGGTCAGCAGCTAGTCCTTATATGACTAATTATGTGATTGATTTGGCTAAAAACACAGAGATTAATGCTGTTGTGATTGATATCAAAGACTGGTCAGGTTATGTAAGCTATAATACTGAGGTTGCTGAGGTTGAAGAATATAATGCTGAAAGATATTTAATTCCAGATGTTAAAGCTTTAGTTGAGAAATTTCACAAAAATGGAATTTATACTATTGCCAGAATTAGTGTTTTCCAGGATCCTATTCTAGCTTGGTCAAGGCCTGATTTAGCAGTGAAGAGGAAATCAGATGACTCTTTGCTTTGGCTTGATAAGATGGGTTTGGCCTGGATTGATCCATCAAGCGAAGAAGCATGGGATTATAATATTGCTATTGCTAGAGATGTTTTAAATCAGGGCTTTGATGAGTTGAATTTTGACTATATTCGTTTTCCTTCTGACGGTGATTTAGGGGATTTAAGTTTTTCTTTATGGAATAGCACCGGCACTACAAGAATTTCAGTGATTAAAGGCTTTTATTCTTATTTAAGAGAAAAGCTTCCTAATGCTGTTTTGTCAGCTGATCTTTTTGGACTTTCTACTGAAATATCTGATTTGGGAATTGGTCAAAAAATTGAACATGCTTATCAGTATTTTGATTTTGTTTCTCCAATGGTTTATCCTTCTCATTATGCCCAAGGTTACATTGGATATGACAATCCGGCTGAGTATCCTTATGAGGTAGTTAAAAATGCAATGGAAGCTGGCTTGTTTAAACTTAATGCTTTTAAAACTACCACTTCAACACAAGCCAAGTTAAGGCCATGGCTTCAGGATTTTGATTTAGGAGCTGAATATGGGGAAGAGGAAGTGAGGTTAGAAATTAATGCAGTTCAAGATGCTTTAAAAGATGATTTTTCTGGTTTCATGATCTGGAGCCCAGAAAACTTTTATACAAGAGGAGCGCTTTCAACAACAACGCAAGATTTGTTAGAATAATTAAAAGCATAAAAATATGATTGTTTTAAATTTTTTAAATTGACATAAGCTTTAAACGTAATATAATAAGAACATGAGACGAAATCGTCTCATAATCTTAATTCTTTCGGAATTAAAAAATATGAGAAAAACTAAACTAGAATTTAAACTTTCAGTTTCTATGCTTCGAGAGGGTAAAAGATTTATTGCCTATACACCAACCCTTGATTTATCTACTTCAGGCAAGAGCTATGAGGAAGCTAAAAAACGATTTATAGAAATCGTTAATATTTTTTTTGAAGAGCTTGTTAAAAAAGGCACACTAGAAGAAGTCCTGCAAGGATTGGGTTGGAAAAAAAGCCAAAAAGAATGGGTTCCGCCAATAATTATCTCTCAAGAATCTGAAACTGTTCAGGTTTCAGTATGATAAAGTATGGCTCGTTTGACGCCCATCAATTATAAAAAGTTTGAAAAATTTCTTTTATTTGTAGGTTGTTATTTCAAAAGAGAAAAAGGAGACCACCGAATATATTGGCGAGAAGATTTAAAAAGACCGGTAGTTGTTCCTCGAGATAAAGAGCTACCGATTTTTGTTATCCGAAATAACTTAAGAATTCTTGGGATTAATCCTAAGCAGTATTTAGAAATTTTAAAGAGAATATGATTACTTTAACTGAAGTCAAAAAAAATCCATACATTTTAGAATTTATTAAACAAACTGAAAATGTTTTAAAAAAATCAGGTTATACTGAACATGGTTTAGAGCATTCAAGTTTAGTGGCTGATAGGGCAAGAACAATTGCAAAAGAAATAGGTCTTTCAACTCAAAAACAGGAACTATCAGCTATTGCTGGCTTTTGTCATGACATGGGTAATTTTTTAAGCAGAAGCCATCATAATTACCTTGGTTCCATGCTTTTTAGCCAAGTATTTAAAGATGATTTTTTACCTGAAGAACTGGCTTTAATTATGCAGGCAATTACTTTTCATGATAAAGAAGATATTCTACCTAAACACGAAGATATTGAGTTACCAAGCTCTGTTTCAGCTGTTGTCATTTTAGCTGATAAATCAGATGTTCGTCGCTCAAGGGTAAATTCCAATAATGTTAATGACATTAAAACTGATATTCATGACAGGGTTAATTATGCTACTGAATTTTCAAAGCTTGGAATTAATAAAAAAGTAAAAAACATTAGCTTAACTTTAAAAATTGACACTAATTTTGTTCCTGTAATGGAATACTTTGAGATTTTTACTGATAGAATGATTTACTGCCGAAAAGCAGCAAAACACTTAGGCTATAAGTTTGGGTTGGTGATAAATAAGTTCAAATTGCTTTAAAAATTGATAGATTTTTTATACTTGAAATTTTTTGAAAATAAAGCTATCTTACAAACATAATATACAATTATGCCTTATAAAAGATTTAAGAAAACCTTATTTGAGAAAAAAGGAGGTAAGTGGACTAAGAAAAAAACTTATCCTTCTGCTAACAGAGCAAGAACTGCCATGACGCGCTTGCGGGCTTCAGAATCTGGCCCAATAAAATCTAGGCGATAGTTAAAAATGATAAATTAAAAAACTGACAGGATTATCTGTCAGTTTTTTAATGTTCATAGTTCTATCCAAGCATTGTTTTTTTTCCTGATTCAATCTTTCGCAGAAAAAGCTCAACTTCTTGTGGTTTGTAAATGCGGTAATTATTTATGGGGTGGCGATAAGCTTTTAATTTTCCTGCTTTATCCCAATTACGAAGCGTTAAAGGAGTGACTCCAAATAATTCTGCCACCTCTTTTATTTTGAGGTATTTTTTTTGTTTATTTAAAGGTATGTGACGAAGGGTCATGTTTTATAATATTAGAATAGTAAGATTTTCAAGAATAATCATTATTTATTTTAATCTTTCTGATGTATTTTATCAAGCCTTGCTCTTTTTTGTTTGATGATTTTTTGGTTTTTGGTAAAATAACAGAATAAAAAGAAAAATAATTTTGCATTAAAGTTTTTCACAGTTTCTTTGCTGAATAAAATTTGATAAAATAAAAAAAATGACAAAACTTGTCAAGAATAAATTAGGGAATTTTTTACTGACTTGCCTTATTTTCTTGCTAACGATAAGTTGGTTGTTTTCTGGTCAGCCGAGGATTTGGCAGAATCCACCGTTTCCGCCGGAAGTTCAAAAAGCACAGGCGGCAATTACAGTTGAAAGCACAACTACATCTTTTGATAAGAAGTCCCTTTCTTCAACAATTACTAGCGTAGATGCTACAGCGGGGACAGCTATTTATGTTTTTATTTCAGCCATGCAAAAGAGTACTGGTAAATTTGCTTCTTCGGTTGTCTGGGATGCTGCAACAGCAAATGAACCTCTTTCTTTAGTAGGAGAAGCCCAGAATGGTAAAGCTACTGTTCATATTTATAAAAAAATTTCACCTACTCAAAAATCTGCCACAGTTACAATAACTTGGGATGATAACAATTCTAATTGGAATGGTTCAGTTCATACAGCAGTAGTTTTTTCAAGCATTGATACTACAACTCCTGATGATGGTTGGAATAGTAATTTTGGAAGTGGACTAGCAGCAAACATACCAATTCCTACTACTTCAGGGGATTTAGTTTATGATGTAGTATCTGCTGCAAATTCAACAACATTGACCGAAAGCGGAGATGGAGCACAGCAATGGAACGATAGTACAAATAACTGTGATGGAGCAGGAAGCAGTGTTACTGCTAATGATGCTCAATCTGATATGGCATGGACATTAGGACTGGGTGTAGACTGGATAGAAGCTGGAGTTAGTCTTAATCCTGTGCCTACCCCTACTTTTACTCAAAATGACTCACGATGGTATTGGAATGCAGATTCAGTGCAACCAGCGGGAGCAATGGCTAATGAAAACACTACCTCTACTAATGCTACCTCAAGTGCGGTTTATCGAATAAGGATGAATATTACAATTGGCACAGTTGATTTAACTACCTCTACCCAGGCCTTTAAACTTCAGTACGGCACTTCAACCACTGGTTGTCCGGCTGTTGCTTCCTGGAGTGATGTAGGAGGATTAGCTTCTGGAGTCATCTGGCGAGGCTATGATAATACAGGCACAGATGAGGAGGCCACTACCACTTCTACTTTGTTAAGCAGTTCTAATGTTAGAGAATCTTATGAAGAAGCTAATCCCTCGGTAGCTAATCTTTTGGCTATTGCTAATGGCCAAGATGGAGAATGGGATTGGGTGGTTCAAAATAACAATGCCCCAGGCAGTACCACTTATTGTTTTCGAATGATAAAATCTAATAGTACTTTATTGGATGGTTATAATGCTGATGGTTATCCAGCAATAGTTACTGAAGCTCCTTCTTTAACCTGTAATTTCAGCACTACTACTGCTAGTTTTGGAACTTTGACATCAAGTGCAGTTTTAACTGCTTATGGCAGTACTACTATTGATATTACAAGTGGTGGTACTGTTTTTGTTAAAGTTCAGGACGATGGAGATACTGGAAATCCAGGACTATATAAGTCCAGCGCTACAACTGATCTTATCGGTTCAGCTGATAGTGCTTCTGGGAATACAGCTAGTTTGATAGCAGGAATAGAAGGTTATGGTTTGCAAGCTACAAGTACTGATTATGGAAGTGGCGCTGTAATGACAATAGCTGCCAGATATGATAATGCATCAACAACTAATGATGTTGGTGGTTTTGAAATTACTGATGTGACTATGGCTTCAAGTACTGCTGCTGTAACCAACAGGCGGATTATTTTGTATTATAAAGCAGCAAGTAGTGTGTCAAATGTAGTGGGTAGTTATGCAGACGTAATTACTTATACTTGTTCAGTAAGTGAATGAAAAAAGTTTTCCACAATTTCAAAATTTGACTTATTATGATAAATTAATTAGATAGTATAAAAAATAAAAGGTCGTTTTCGATTCATTTAAAAATAGAAAATTAAAGTAAAGTAAAATTGAAAATGATAATTAAGAAAGAAGATTTATTTATTATTGCGGTATTGGGTTTAGCTGTAATTATTTCATTATCATCTAATTTAAATGTGGCTAAGAGTGATGATGTTACTATTTCAGCAACAGTGGGATCAGGTATTAGTTGTAATTTCAGCACTAATACTGCTAGTTTTGGAACTTTAACTACAGGTTCAGTGACAACTGCTTACGGTAGCACTACAGTTAATCTTAATAGTAATGCTGTTGCTGTTCTTAAAGCTCAGGACGATGGAGATACTTCAGATCCAGGATTATACTATGCTGGTGGCCCTGATCTTATCGGTTCAGCTGATGGTTCTTTTGGGAATACATCTAGTTTGGGAGCAGGAACAGAGGGTTATGGTTTGCAGGCTACAAGTACTGATTTTGGAACTGCTATGACAATAGCTGCCAGATATGACAATGCATCAACAACTAGTGATGTTGGTGGTTTTGAAATTACTGATGTCAATGTGGCTTCAAGTACAGGTGCTGTAGTTGATGCAAGACTTATTTTGTATTATCAAGCAGCAATTAGTGGAGCAAACCTAGCCGGTAGTTATTCAGATATAATTACTTACACTTGTTCTAATACTCTTTAAGGCAATTTTTAAAGAAATTGTTTAGTTCCATGTTAATTTTATATTGACTTGGCTATTTAATTTAAATGAAATGAAAAAACCACTTATTCTTATAGTTTTTATTATTTTGGGTTGCAGTATTTTTATTTCAAACTCTTACGCCTTAACTGTCTCTCCGGCAAAAGTTGAATTTTCAGGTGATCCAGGAGATGTAATTTCTGGAACAATTACTTTAATTAATAGTGGAAACCGTGACTCAACTTTTTATTCTTCTTTTGAGAGTGTTGAAACGCAGGGGACTTGGGGAGATCCAGTTTTCACTGGAGAAGTATCAGGACTGGCTTCGTGGATTGAAGTTTCTCCTTCAGAAGTGCATTTAAAGATGAAAGAACGAATAAGAACTTCTTTTACTATTAGAATTCCTGAAAATGCAAATGCAGGTGGTAATTATGCAGCTATTTTTTGGGGAACTTCTTCTCCAAAAGGATCTGGTGACGGCAGTGTTGGAATTAGCAGTAGAATAGCAATATTGGTCTTGCTTAATGTTTCAGGAGAAGTAATTGAAGATGGACAAATTAAAAACTTTCAAACCAATAAAGAATTTTTTAATTATTTGCCAATTGATTTTAGTTATCTATTAAAAAACAATGGAACTGTACATTTAAAACCTGAAGGAAAAATAACAATTAAAAATATTTTTGGCAAAGCAATATCTGTTCTTTCAGCTAACCCAAATAAATATTATGCATTGCCAGGAGCTGAAAGAGCATTTTCTATTACGTTAAATGCAGAAAATCCTATTGATAAAGCGGATGCGCAGGGATTTTTTGAAGAATTAAAAAAAGAGAAAAATAGCCTTGGATTTGGTTATTATCGTGCTATTTTAGATATAGAATTTGGGAAAGAGGAAAAAAGCGCTCAAGACAGCTTAAGTTTTTGGATTCTTCCTTGGAGGTTGATGCTATTAAATTCTTTAATTACAATAATAATATTATTTATTATTTTTCAAGTAATTAAGTGGTATAATAAATGGATATTAGCTAAAGCTGGGATGCAAATAAAAAGAAGAGAAACAACGAAAACAAAAAAAAGAATAGTAAAAAAGAAGAAAGCAATGGGCATAAAGTAACTCTTCAATTTTAAAGAGAATGAAAAATGAAAAAATGGCTAAATTTATTTTTAATTATTTCAATACTTAGTTCTGTACTTTTAATATTGGCTTTTAGCTTTGACTCCGTTCAAGCCCAGAGCGGAGTTTCTATTAGTGCTAAGATATTAGGGGTATGTGGAAATGATATTCTTGAAATAGAAGAAGAATGTGATGATGGAGTGAATAACGGAGAATACGGTTTCTGTAAAAATGATTGCAGTGGTTTAGGTCCTCGTTGTGGTGATGGGATTATTCAAGACGGAGAAGGAGAGGAATGTGATGACAGTAATGCTAATTCTGGCGATGGTTGTAGTTCTACTTGTTTAATAGAGCCTCCTCCGCCAACTCCACCTGGACTTCCTTATCCAAGAGAGCCAGTGACCAAAGTTATTCTTCAGGGAAAAGCTTACCCATATGCCTCAATTTTCACATTAAAAGATGGAAACATAATTGCTACTGCACGAGCTGATTCATTAGCTGCATTTAAAATAGAGATTAATAGTCTTACAGGCGGTACTTATACTTTTGGACTTTGGGCTGAAGATAAGGCAGGAAGAAAATCCATTACTTTTTCTCTTACAGTAACTATTTCTCTTGGCATGACAGTAGTTATTGGTGATATTCTTATTCCTCCTACTATTAAGATAGAGAAAAACCAGCTTGAAAAAGGAGAGTTATTGCATGTTTCAGGCCAGACTGCTCCTCAAAGTGAAATAAGTCTTTATCTTAAATCTTTGGATACCCAAGAGACTATTATAAATAAAGTTAAAGCTGACCAAAGAGGAGATTACACTTTTTCTTTTAACACCTCTTTACTAGACGAGGATTCTTACTATATCAAAGCCAGTGCTTTGTCTCCTGAGGGGCTTGTGAGTAGTTTTTCCCATGCTTTAGAATTTGTAATTGGTGAAGCAATAGTGCCAGCATTTTGCCCTAGAGCTGATTTTAATAAAAACGGAAGGACCAGTCTTGTTGATTTTTCTATTCTGCTTTATTGGTGGGGGAAATATGACGCTTGTGTTGACCAAAATAAAGATGGGATTGTTGATTTAATTGATTTCTCAATACTTATGTATTGGTGGACAGGATAAATTAAGAATTAAAAACAAATTTATCATAATTCATGACTCGTAATTCATTATTCATACTTCTACTATTATTATTTTTCCCCTTATCAAGTGGGGCAGCTATTTTATATCTAGAACCGTCCAGCAGTGGATATTATCAAGGCGACACCTTTATAGTAGAAGCAAAAATAGATACACAAGGAGAGTGTATTAATACAGTGAAAGTTGAATTAAGTTTTGCCAGCAATGTTTTAGAAATTAAAGATTTTAGTCAAGGAAATTCATTGCTTTCTCTTTGGGCAAAGGAACCAGAATTTTCTAATGAAACAGGTTTAGTTTCTTTTTCAGGCGGGATTCCAGGAGGATATTGTGGTGAGTTAGCTGGTGATCCTGGAACAAGTAATCTGCTTGGAAGAATGATCTTTCAGGTATATCAAACTCCATTAGTAAATAAACCAATTTCTACCAAAATAGAATTCTCAGAAAATTCCTATGTGTTGCTTCATGATGGATTAGGCACAAAAGCTTCTCTTATTACAAATGGAGCGCTTTTAAGCATATTGTCTGGAATACCAGAGTTTCCAAGACAAGAGTGGCAGGAGCTGTTAAAAGGTGATGTTACTATTCCAGAATCATTCCTAATAATACTTGAACAGAGCCCTGGTGTTTTTGAAGGTAAATATTTTATTACATTTTCTACTACTGATAAACAAACAGGTATTGCTCATTATGAAGTTCAGGAAGGAGAAAGGGAATGGAAAAGAGCTGACAGCCCCTATTTGCTGGAAGACCAGGGATTAAATGATACAATAAGGGTAAAAGCAATTGACAAAGCAGGTAATGAATATATTGCTGAACATATTCCAGTAATTAAAAAGAATAAAGCTTTGTTTTATTGGATAATTACTTTTAGCATTCTCATTGGAGCAGGACTGATATGGTTAAAAAAGAAAAGACAACATAAAGATTCCGCCTTGTTTCATGATGAGTCTGCTTCAAGAAACCATTATGAAGAAGGTGAATAGTAAATTATTGTTGTTTGGTGTTTTACTCTCCTGGGTTTTGGGATTTCCTCAAGCTGTCCAATCAAACAGTGCTCAACTTTATCTTTCTCCTTCGTCAGGCAGTTTTTTAGTGGGCAGTACTTTTAGTGTTTCTATTTTTATTAATACTGAAAGTAATGAAATCAATGTTGTTCAAACTGAATTGAAGTTTCCTCCAAACATCTTGCAAGTTACATCTCCTACTGCTGGCACTTCTTTGATTACTGAATGGATTACTCCTCCCAGTTACTCAAATGAAAGAGGAATTATTAGTTTTCAAGGAGGGATCCCAGGAGGCATCAGCACTTCTGCTGGTTTGGTTTCTTCCATTACTTTTAGAGCAGTAACTTCTGGAACTGCTAGAATTGAATTTACAGAATCATCAAAAGTGCTTTTAAATGATGCCAAAGGAACTGATATTTTAACCAGCACTATTAATGCAAAATACCAGATTCTAATTCCTCCGCCAGAAGGTCCTGAAGTTTTTTCTCCAACTCATCCTAATCCAAATGTTTGGTATTCAGACTCAAGCCCAGCTTTTTCCTGGGAAAAAGAAAGCAGAGTAACTGATTTTTCTTGGAGTTTCGACCAAAATCCTAGTAAAAGACCAGACGGCATTTCAGAAGGAAATGAAGGCCAGGTTTCTTTTACTGATGTCTCTGATGGAATATGGTATTTTCATTTAAGGCAAAAAAAACAAGGAGTCTGGGGACAAACAAGTCATGTTCAGATTCGCGCAGATGTTAATACTCCAAAGGAATTTAAGCCTGAAGTTAAAAGCTATAATCGTTTGGTTAGCTACCAGACATTGATTTATTTTGAAACTAGCGATGATTATTCAGGCATTGACCATTATGAGGTGGGTTTGATTGATTTAAGTGTGCCAGAACCATCCCGGGTATTTTTAACAGAAGAAACATCACCTTACAAAGTTCCTTTCAAAAAACCTGGTAAATATAATGTTATTATTAAAGCAGTAGATAGAGCAGGGAATATAAGGGAACAGGAAATCAGGTTTAGGTTGATGACCCCTCTAATAACTCATATTGAAGGCAGTGGTCTGGAAATCAGAGGAACTCTTTTTTCCTGGTGGTTGGTTTGGCTTTTAACATTTGTTTTATTAGGCGGAGCAGGTGTTTTAATATGGTGGCTGCGGAAAAAATATACTAAGAAAGGTTATCCATAACTCTCAAATTAAAGAATGAAAAAAAGCATTATTACTTTATTAATATTTACTTTTGTATCAGCAATGATTGGTATGGTGCCCATAATGGTTAAAGCTGACACTGCCACTTTATATCTTTCTCCCAAGAGCGGCACTTTTTTCATGGGAAGCACTTTTAATGTATCTATATATATAAATACTAAAGGCGAAGAGGTTAATGCAGTAGATGTGGATTTAACATTCCCTCCAGACATAATTCAGGTTACTAGCCCAGTCAGTGGAGAATCTTTTGTTTCTCAATGGCTTTCTCCTCCAACTTATTCTAATGCCACAGGAAAGATTTCTTTCAGAGGAGGAATGCCAGGAGGAATTACTACTTCTGCAGGATTGATTTCAACCATTACTTTCAGGGCCAAGATGCCTGGGAAAGCGAATATAGGATTTTTAGATTCTTCAAAAGTTCTGCTTAATAACGGGAAAGGCACATCAATTTCTCCTATATTAATTGGAGGCAGTTATCAGATTTCAGTACCACCTTCAGAAGGACCAAGGCTTTTATCGACATCGCATCCAGATCTTGATGTCTGGTATCAGGATAATAACCCTTCTTTTAATTGGATAAGGGAGTATGGCATGACTGATTTTAGCTTTAGTCTTTCTCAAAATCCGCAAGAAGAGCCAGATGAAGTATCTGAGGGAGACATTAACTTTAAATCTTATGCAGATGTTGCAGACGGCATCTGGTATTTTCACTTAAGGGCTAAAAAGTCAGGAGTTTGGGGTAAGACTAGTCATTATATAATAAAGATAGATAATAATCCGCCTCAAAGTTTTAATCCAGAGATTGATACTTATTCCCGCTTTATTTATTTTGAAACCAAAGATATTTATTCAGGCATAGACTATTATGAAATTAGTTTGAGAGATCTTAGAGAGCCTGAACTTTCACAGCCTTTTTTTACTGAAGCTGTTTCTCCTTATAAAATTCCTTATGAGAAATCTGGAAGATATAACATTATTGTCAGGGTTTTTGATAAATCAGGCAATTTAAGACAGGAGCAAATTACTTTTCGATTGATTAGTCCAGTTCTTTCTTACATTGAAGGTAAAGGACTTCAATTCAAAAACTTTCTTCTTCCACGGAGTTTAATTTATGCAATTGGATTTGGGATTGGGTATTTGGTTGTAGCGGCCTATAAGAGAAGAGGTAAGCTTGGATTTAAAAAAGCGACAAAAGAAATTGAAGAAGCTTTGTCTGAAATTAAAAAGATTGAAAAAAGAAAAAGAAAAACAGAAGAAGCTACAGAAGAATTTGCAGAAGAGTTTGAAGAAAAAAAACAAGAATTGGAAAAGAAATTAAAGGAAAAAGAAAAATCATCACAAGAAGAAAAATGAAGCAGAATTTTATATTAGAAAAAACAGGAAAGCTTATTAAGATTATAGCTTTGTTTATCGTGGTCTTTCTATTAGGAGCTTTTTTAATCAAACCAACAAAAGCAGAAGGAGAAAGTGCTTCTTTGTATCTCTCTCCTTATCAGGGCACTTTTTTTGTTGGCACTACTTTTGATGTTTCTGTTTTTGTAAATACTGAAGGAAGCAGTATTAATGCTGTTCAAGTAGATTTAGAATTCTCACCAGGTCTTCTTCAAGTTACCAGTCCAACTGCTGGCTCTTCTTTTATTTCAGTTTGGGCTGACCAGCCGTTTTATTCAAATAAACAAGGCATTATTAGTTTTAAAGGAGGCGTGCCTTCTCCTGGAATCAAAACCTCAGCTGGTTTGGTGTCAACAATTAGTTTTCGAGCCAAAGCTCCAGGAATAGTTACCATCTCATTTTCAGATTCTTCAAAGGTTTTACTGGCTGATGGAAAAGGCACAAATATTCTTAAAAGCACTGCTATTGGAAACTATACTTTAGTACTTTCTCCGCCTGAAGGACCCAAGCTTTTTTCGCCCACTCATCCCAGCCTTACTACTTGGTATAAAAACAATAACCCAAGTTTTTTTTGGAGTACAGAACCAGGAGTAACTGATTTTAGTTATAGTTTAGACCAAGACCCTCAAGGAATCCCAGACAATATTTCTGAAGGTAAAGAGAATTCAGTTACTTTTAATGATGTTAAAAATGGAATCTGGTATTTTCATATAAAAGCAAAAAAAGGAGGTGTTTTTGGAGGAACCACTCATTATCCTTTGCATATTGATGCTATCCCTCCTCAAGAATTTAAAATTGATATTGAAACAATAGGCGGGGTAACTGGATCAAGATTCTTCGCTTATTTTTCTACTGATGATTTGCTTTCTGGCATTGATTATTATGAAGTTAGCATAGTTGATCTTTCTGATTCTAAAAGTGAAGCCAATCCATTTTTCATAGAAGTGGTTTCACCTTATAGAATTCCGTTTGAGAGGGCAGGGAAATACGCTATTATTGTTATGACATATGATAAAGCTGGAAATTCCACTGAAGCTAAAACAACTTTAAATATTGTTAATTCTTTTATTTTTTACGATAGTCAGGGATTAAGGATAAGGGATTTATTCTTTCCTTGGTGGTTAGCTTATATGATATTATTGATAGGTATTGTTTCGGGAATTTTAATATATCAGCGTAAGCAAAGAAAAGACTTGTCAGTAAGATTGCGCAAAGAAGTAGAACAAGCTGAAAAAGAGATTGAAGATGTTAAGAAATTAGAGGAGAAAATCCGTAAAATAAAGCCTGAAGAAGGAAAAGAAGTAGAAGAAGCAGAGAGATTAGCAAGAAAATTAAGAGGTGAAAAACCTCCTTTCAATAATAATGAATCAAATAAAGGAATTTAGCAGACTTTAGAGTATGCTATAATTATATTATTAGCGATGAAAAAATCATTTTATATAGTATTTATTATAATATTTTCCTTTTTCGTGCCTTTTGTCGTTAGTGCTGAAGGTGCTTCTTTGTATTTCTCTCCTAATATTGGCACTTTTTTCATTGGAAGCACTTTTAATGTTTCTATTTTTGTTAATACTGGAGGAAATGATATTAATGCCGTAGAAGTAGATTTGAAATTTGATCCTAGAAAACTTCAGGTAGCTAGCCCGGTTGCTGGAAAATCATTCATTTCAGTCTGGATTGCTCAACCCACTTATTCTAATATTGAAGGAACTGTTTCTTTTCAAGGAGGAGTGCCATCTCCAGGAATCAACACTTCTTCGGGATTGGTTTCTACAATTACTTTTAGAGTCATTTCTCCAGGAGAAACTTTTATTGAATTCTTAGATTCTTCTCAGGTTCTTTTAGACGATGGCAAAGGAACTAATATTTTAACTTCAATGGGAGAGGGCTTTTATAGTTTAAAGATTCCTCCGCCAGCAGGACCAAAAGTATTTTCTTCTACTTACACTGACCAAAATAAATGGTACAAAAACAATAATCCAGCTTTTGCTTGGCAAAAAGAAACAGGAGTAACTGATTTCAGCTATAGTATTGACCAGAATTTTCATACAGTACCAGATAATATTTCTGAGGGAAGTCATGCGTCAGTTTCTTACGTCGATTTAGAAGATGGAATATGGTATTTTCACATAAAAGCCAAGAAAGGAGGAGGTTGGGGAGGGGTTACTCATTATCTTGTTCAAATAGATACAACTCCACCAGCCATTTTTAAACTTAGCTTTGAACCTACCCCCAACTCACCAGTTACTGCTGCCAGAGCGCCAGTTGTTTCTTTTATTACTACTGATGCTCTTTCTGGCTTAGATCATTATGAAATGAAAGCAGTTAATCTTAGAAAAACTGTTCAGAACAAAGAAGCCAGTTTCTTTGTAGAAGTGAATAGTCCTTACCGGCTGCATAATCTTGACTTAGGAGAATATGAGATAGTAGTAAGAGCCTATGACCAAGCTATGAATTGGCAGGATGCTTCAGAAAGAATAGAAATTATTCCCAGCACAAGATTATTTTACATTTCAAAAAGCGGGATAAGCATATTTACTATTTTCCTTTCTTGGTGGAAGGCGATTCTGTTTCTTGTTCCTTTATCAATCTTCATTGCCATAAATATCTCTCGCTGGTGGAAAAGCCATAAATACATTTATAAAAGGATGGATGTTTTAGATAAAGTTAAGACTGAATGGAAGAAAAAAGAAGAAGAATTAAAAAGAAAAATACATAAAATGTAGATGATTAAAAATATTAACAAATGTAAAAAAAGCATAGTCAGTATTGTTGTTTTTCTTCTTGGTGTTGTTCTGGTGCTGGTTTTAGGTGTAAGAATAAGCCAGGCTGTTGAGGTTAAAGGATCTTCACTTTTTCTTTCTCCTGGCAGTGAAACTTTTAAATTAGGAGATAGTTTTTCTGTGGAAGTGAAAATCAAGACAGGAGATATCCCTATTAATTCTGCTCAAGCTGTTATTCATTTTCCTGCTGATACACTAGAGGTGTTAAGTATTTCCCAAGATGATTCTGTTTTTGCTCTTTGGCCAGAAGAACCAGCTTTTTCTAATTCTGACGGTACAATTTCATTTGCTGGAGGGTTGCCGCATCCTGGTTTTCAGCAAATAGGAAACATAATAACCATAAACTTTAAAGGGAAAAAACAAGGAATAGTTCATATTGCCTTTGGTGAGGGTAAGATTTTAGCTGATGATGGAGAAGGAACAAATGTTTTACTCTTTCTTAAGGAAGCTAAGTATTTTATTCAACAAACAACAGTTATTTCTCAATCTGAATTAGAAACTGCTCCTTTGCAGATTTTTAGTCCAACCCATGTCCAGCAAGACGAATGGTATAACAACAATGACCCTTATTTCCAATGGGTGTTAACACCTGACACTACTGGAGTTAGCTTCTTGTTAGATCAAAATTCAGAAACCATACCTGATACTAAATCTGAAGGTTTGATTCAATCTAAAACCTATAAAGGAGTTGCTGATGGTGTATGGTATTTCCATCTTAGATTAGAAAATGAAACAGAATGGACTCAATCAGTTCATTATAGGATTCAAGTTGACAACCTGTCGCCTTATCCATTTGAAGTGACAATTGATAATAAAGGAGATGTTACTAATCCTGAACCAGACTTGTATTTTGAAACAGATGATGACGTTTCAGGAATCAGTCGTTATGAGCTTAAAATTGGAGAAGGAGACTTTTATAATGTGCTGCTTGCCCAGATTAATCCTTTTTCTATGCCTTTTCAGGTTCCAGGCAGTCACAGAATCATAGTCAGAGCAGTAGATAGGGCTGGTAATAGCGCTCAAGCAAATACTTTGGTTGACATAGAGCCTATTGAAACTCCTGTTATTAGTGTCTGGCCGGAAAAATATATTGCTGGAGAAGAAATATTCTATCTTGAGGGCCAAGCGCTGCCTGAAGTTAAGATCATAATTTCTTTGGAAAAAAATGGCCAAAATGTGAAAGAATGGTACAGCAGAAGCAATCAACTAGGAGAATGGTCTTTTTCTACAAAAGAGCTAGTCCAGTCAGGCATTTATTCCTTATCAGCTAAAGTACAGGATGAAAGAGGAGTTTTCAGCAATGATTCAGATGTTCATAAAATTGAAGTATCATTAAGCGGCATATCCTTAGGCATATTCACAATTTCTTTTAAAAGCATAATTCTGTTTTTATCTTTATCTTTGTTCCTAGGATTTCTTTTTATAGGATACCTTGTTTATAATGTCGGGCAGACAAAAAAGACGTTGCGAAAAGAGACTCGGGAAGTAAGAAAGAGCGTTCTTCGAGGATTTGAATTGCTAGAAAAGGAGGTTGAGAGTCAAATTGAGATGTTTGATTCACGGTCTGGTTTTAATAAAAAGGAAAGGAAACTTTACGATGATTTAAGAGAAGACTTTAAAATTGTTCAGGATTTCATTGGCAAGGAGATTGAAGACATAGAAAAAGAATTAGAATAAACGATATTTTAATAGTAGTTAAAATTATCAGCCCGCGCTTGTTCACTGGCTTAAGTAATATTGACAAAATAGTACAATAGTTGTATACTTTATTTGGATGGCTAATACCATCTGGCGATAAAAATGAAAGAGAAAACGAAAGAAGATATCTTTATAGAACAGCTACAAAAACAAGCAAATCAATTGAGAAAAACTCTAAAAGAAAGTCCAGATTTCTTTGAGAAGTCCGAAATCAGTGTTGGTGAGGCACTGGGCATAGATGTAACTATGAAAATGGTTGAAGATCAAGGCATAGGAATGAATAAGCAAGAAATTCTTTCCGAGTTTGCTAAAAATCATCTTAGTGAACTATCCATCAATACCCTAAATATTATCATGTTGATAGTAAGGGGCCTGGATGTAGGACCAGTTGAAAAAGACATTTTTTTAGAGCTGATTAAACAACACTTTACTCTGTAAATAGGGTAGATTAAATAATTTATAGGAAGCAATAATATATTGCTTCCTCTTTCCATTTTGGGGTTTAAATTACTATTTACTCAATCCTTCTTACATACTCTTTACTCTCAGTATTCACTTCAACAACATCCCCAGTTTTTATAAAAGAGGGGACAGTGATTTTAGCTCCAGTTTCTAAAACAACACTTTTATTCCCAGATTGAGATTCTCCTTTTACGCTTGGCGGAGCTTCTTTGACTCTTAAGTTCACTTTAATGGGCAGGGAAATATTAATTACTTCATTATTAAAGACTAAAGCTTCTACTATAGAATTTTGTGTTAAAAAAATTACTTGTTCACCAATCTGGCCAGCTGTTAATTCAAATCTTTCAGATGGATTATCTTTTTTAGTGAAGACAAATTTATCTTTATGAGAATAAATGAATTTTACTTCTAATTTTGAAATTTCAGGTTCTTCTAAAGAATCTGAAGGATGAAATGTTTTAGAAACTACATTCCCTGTTTTTAAATTCCTTAACTTGGTTTGCAAAACAGAGGAGCCCCTAGCTTTTACAGTAGAGTTTGCTTCTATTATTTCATATGGTTCTTTATCTATAATAATCCTTGATTTTCTTTTTAATTCTGAATAAGAGAGCATAATTCTATTATTTAACAATACGCCATTCAATTTTTGATTCTTGATCAGCAAATTCAAGCCAATCGCCGTTTCTATCAATAACATACCACTTTTTTTTTGTTTCTGACCAGATCATTGGATCGTTTCTATAATATGGTTTTTTGACAATTTCTTTTGGTTTTAATCTATCAAGTTCCAGCCATTTTTTAAAAACTGTTTCAATCGCATAATCTAAATTCCTAGATTTTGCCCATCCGGCCACTTTGGAAATTGCAGCTTTAGCTTTTTCCACAGAACCTGCTAGTGTCAGAAGTTGTTTAGCCGGCTTAGTGAAGCGGGAGTAAACTATTTTTCTTTTTTTAGCGTTTTTTTTAAGTTCTGCTAAGCTCAGTCCTTTGGTTTTAAAATAATGAGTAATAATTTGTCGAATGGTTGATTTTTCTTTTAGCTCTTCATGATATTTAATCCTTTTCTTTTTTAAATATTCTTCAATTTTTTTGGCAATGCTTTCCCCAATACCTGGAATCTTTTTAATTCCCTTAATTCCTTGTTTCTTATAAATTTGGGAAATATTTTCTTTCAGGTCCCCTAAAGTCTTGGCAGCCTTTCTATAAGCTTTAGGTTTATAAGCTACTCCCTGAATATCTAATAAGTCTCCTATCTCGTATAATATTTGAGCTACTTTTTTATTAATCATTCTAATAAAGCTTGTTTTATTCTTTGAGCTTCTTGTTCTATAACTTTGCCTTCATAATCAGCGCCGTGAGCTGGAGCGCCTTTGTATATAGGTTTTTTTTGATCTAAATGTATATTAAAAACCATTTCTTTTTCATTGATTATTAAATAAATATGAAATCTTGGATAACCGCCTCTTTCAAAAGGTTTAACAAGATTATACTCTTGCTTGTCAGTTTTGCCCAGATACTTATATCCGATCTTTCTAAGCAACATAGCAAAATTGTATTTATTCTTATTTTTAATTGAAAATCTCATATTAAGCCAGAGACCCCCTTATTTTTTTTACAGCATTAGTTCGCCACTCTTGATATTGCTGGAAGGTTAATTCATTGCCATTTTTTATTTGATGAATTAAGTCACTTTGGAAGTTAGATTTTACTGATTTACCCATTAAAGCTAAAGATCCTGAGCCACCTCCATAGCCTATAATACAGATATTTTGATTGTTTTTAGCTTGCTCTAAAGCGGAAATTAAGGAAATAAAAACAGAAACTGTATAGCAATTTCCAATATAGGGGTTGTAACGAAGCCCGGGTCTTACTTTTTGCTGAAAGAATGTCTGAAAATCCAGAGCTTTTCTCGTCCTGTCTAATATTTCTTTAAATTTAGTAAATAACTGAGGATTAATTAAACATTCTTTTAGCAGATCTAATCCGCTTTTGTATTTTTCATAATACCAGAGCGCTGCTGAGGCCCAGACAATCATTTTAGGAAATGGAGTATGCATAACAATATGGTCGGCTGTTTTTACTATTGAATCACATCCTTGATTTTTTGTTTTGTAGTCATTAGTTGCTTTAATGATACATTTTATAAAAGCTGGTTTTGTTAGAGGACCATCAACTTTTGGAAATGGAGCAGTGTTAATCGGCACTCTAAAGTCATTTATATCTTTTGAATATTGCCCAATGTTTTTAAAGTCTAATATTAATAGTTTTGGGTTTTGTTCAATCCTAATAGCTACTGCTCCTGCCCCTTGAGTAACTTCTGCTTTTTCATCTTCATAAACTGAACGGTCTGCTGCTATGACAATAGCAGGTTTATTGTGGGCAACAGTATATTCACATGCTAAAAGCAATGCCTGGACTCCTGAAAGACAGGCAAACTTCAATTGAAATGGAACTGCAGTAAGATTAAGGTTTTTAATAGTTGTTATTCCTATTTCTGCTTTGGAAATATCATAGTCTGATTCAGTTGCAATAAAAAACCTATCAATGTCTTGATGGTTTATTTTCTTAAGCGCTCTGGTTATTAGCTGTTCTAGAGAGGTTTGATAGGGGATTCTGGCTTGAATAAGGCCAAGTCCTCCACTTACATACTCTTTGGACAGACTGCCTTGTTGAGCTATTTTTTCCACGCCAATATGCCATTTTGGAATGGAAACAGCTATCTCACTTATTCCTACCTCTAAAAGTTTTTGTTTCATGTGTTTTTTTATTTTAGACTATTTAGAAAGATTCATCAATTATAGCTTTATTAAATTTAAACCTGTGTTATAGTAAAATTATGCGCCACAGACTCTTTATTGCTATTAATTTGCCTGAAAAAGTTAAAAACAAGCTTAATGGTTATAGTTTAAAATACCAGGAATTGCCAGCAAGATGGACAAAAAAACAAAATATTCATATTACTTTGCTTTTTTTAGGTTATGTTCAAGAAGATGAAATATCTGAAATACTAAAAAATACAGAACAAGTTGTTAAAAATCATAATTTTTTTTCCTTAACTTTAAATAAAATCTGTTATGGTCCGCCTAAAAAAACACCAAGAATGATTTGGGCAGTAGGTGAGATATCAGAGCAATTGGGAGAATTACGAGCGGATTTAGAAAATTCATTGTCTAATCTTTCTTTTAAAAAAGAAAAAAGAGCATATAGTCCCCATATAACTTTAGCTAGGTTAAGGCAATGGGAGTTTAGAAATATTGAGCCAGAAGAAAGACTGCAGATTGAACAAGGCATTAATTTAAGTTTTGAAGTAAACTCAATTGAAATAATGGAAAGTCAATTAAAACGAACTGACGCAGAGTATTCAGTGATGCAATCATTCCCATTAAAACCATAAGCTTTGCTATGAAAATTCATTTTATTGGAATTGGTGGAATTGGAGTATCAGCTTTAGCTAAATATTATCTTGAAAAAGGCCACAATATAACTGGTTCTGATTTAGGTTCAACAGAAATCACTGATTGGTTTGAAAAAAGAAAAGTAAAGATTTTTATAGGAAAGCATAAATCTGAAAACATGGCTGATAATATTAATTTAGTAATTTATAGTCCTGCAGTACCAGAAAGTAATCCTGAACTTGAAAAAGCTAAAAGAAATGGTTTAAAGATAATGACTTACCCTCAAGCTCTTGGAGAGTTAAGTAAGAAATATTTTACTATAGCTATTACTGGAACTCATGGGAAAAGTACAACAACTGCAATGATAGGTTTGTTATTGATTGAAGCAGGCTTGGATCCAACTGTGATTGTGGGAACAAAGCTTAAAGAATTTGACAACTCAAGCTGTAGAGTGGGAAATTCAAAGTATTTAGTTATTGAAGCTTGTGAACATTTTGAATCGTTTTTAAATTACTATCCTAATATAATTGTTTTAACAACAATTGAAGCAGATCATTTAGACCATTATGGTAATTTACAAGGCGTTTTAAATGGATTTAAAAAGTTTATTGCTAATTTAAAAGAAGATGGAATTATAGTTGCAAACAAGGATGATGAAAACATTCA
This sequence comes from Patescibacteria group bacterium, assembly GCA_024238995.1. Taxonomy (NCBI): domain Bacteria; species Patescibacteria group bacterium. The sequence continues at coordinate 101,027 of JANBVL010000001.1, read as the reverse complement.
TAAGATTGTTGAAGAAGCAGATTGGTATTCTTTAAAGGATAAAGAAGCTGTAGGGATGAAAGATGTTCTGCAGATTCCTGGCGATTTTAATGTTTCTAATGCTTTAGCGGCTTTAAAAGTTGCAAGAATTTTAAAAATTAAAGATATAGATTCTCATAAGGTATTGTCACGATATAAAGGATCTTGGCGAAGATTTGAAATTACTGAAATATTAAACCCTAAACCATATACCCTAATTGACGATTATGCTCATCATCCAACAGAAATTAACCTTACTTTAAAAGCAGCTCGTGAGAAATATCCTAAAAAAAAGATTTGGTGTTTTTTTCAACCTCATCAATATCAAAGAACTCATTATTTATTTGATGATTTCATTGAAACTTTTAAAAATGCACCAGTAGATAAATTGATTATTACTGACATTTACGATGTAGTTGGCAGGGAAGATGAAGAAATAAGGGAAGAAATAAGTTCTGAAAAATTAGTTAAAGCTGTAAATAAAGACTCTGTGATTTATATTGCAAAAGAGAAGATAATCGAATTTTTAAGGCAGAATTTAAATGGACAAGAAGTTATTATAATTATGGGTGCTGGCAACATTTATGATGATGTGAGTTTAAAGCTGAAGGGCGGATAAAGGGGCGGAAGCAGGATTTATTGACAAAATTATTAGTTTTGTTATCGTGATAAATTCTAAGTTCTTTTGTATATCAGGAGGTGATAGAAAAATAGGAACCAATAATCTGGATTTGTTTTTCTTATCAGGATTAATCCTGATAATTGTTGGGATATCCATCATGTCTTTTGGTGAGCCAGCAACAGCAACTTGGGATATAGATATCCCGCAAGACACAAATAATGAATACAGCCATCACATCCAGATGGGATTAGGGATGGTTGTAACTGGATTAATATTTATAATGTTAGCAAGTCCTTTGTCGCAACACTATAAAGAAGAACAAATTCCTCCAATAGCGTGATTTATATAGTTTTAAAATTTTAAAGCTTAAAATCACGCATTTTTTTTATTTATATCCTAATATTATAGACACATTGACAAAATTGTTATCTCTGTTATTATAATAAATCTTAAGTTCTTTCAAGGAGGTGATAGAAATAAGAGAGAAAATAATGTTGTTTCTTTTGATGTTAGGTTTGTTCCTGATAGCTGCTGGTTTGGGCTTAATGATTTTTGGTGAGCCAACAATAGTAGAGTGGAATATAGATATTCCACCAGATAGCGAACCAGCAACTACCCAATATGATACCCACATCTTGGGAGGATGGGCACTCATTATAATTGGGCTCGTTCCCTTGCTTCTGTCTTTCATAATCTTTCTGGATCGTGATACAGAAGAAAAAGTTATTCAACATTCGGCGTGATTTATATAGTTTTAAAATTTTTTAAAGCTTAAAATCACGCACTTTTTTATTTTAACAACCATGTTGACAAAAATAAATTTATTTGTATAATCAATGCAGTATGCAACGATGTTGCATGTTGAAAAAGAGGTAATGAAAATGAAATACTGGATAATACGAAAGTTCTTACGGCTATGGACCATAAGGATAAAAATAAGAGAACGAGGCGGATCTTCAATTCAACCCGAAGAAAATCAAAGATACTATAGTTACTTTTCCAAAATTATTCCTGAAAATATGCTGAAAGCTCTTGTTAAAGCTTATCAAAGTGTATTTCTTGAACCACCTTGGGAAGAAACTTGGGAAGAGGTTGAAACAAGAGAAAAGATAGAAAGAGACATCACTGGAGAATCCGAACCTGTTCTTACTATGATGGACGGTAATCCTGAAAATCCTATTGCTGGATTCAGTTGGGGGTCTCTAATTGAGACTGGCAGTGTTGCAGAAAGAATTAAAGCAAGCCTGTTAATGAAAGCTGAATCAGTAGATGAACAAAAAATTCAAAGCATAGAAACTTTATTGAGGGAAAAAAGTGATAAAATCCTTTTCTATGATGAATTTGCTATTTTGAAAGAGTTCAGAGGCGGGATAGACCCAATCCGTTTTCTTTTCAGGCCTGGCCTGGAGATGGCATTTGAACAAGGAGTGAAACAGACTATTTTTTGGAGCACTCCAGAGTCGAATATCGTTCCTCTGGCAATCTTTATGGGGTTCAAGCCAATAAGAAAGATTGAAGTTGGCGGAAAAAAGATAGTTTTTCTTTACAACGCTGATTTCAGATCAGTATTAAAGATTGCTCAGAGCGTGACAACAGCAAAGGTCAAGAGCGTTATGTCAATAGCTTCTCGTTTCTCATAACATAATTAGCCGGAAATTGCTTTCCGGCCCTTTTTTATTTTATTGCTTGAATTTTATTAATGTTATATAATTTAATATAATAAATTTCTCTAGATTAAATCAGTAAATTGGAATTAATTGAGATTATCTATGAAAGTTAGTTTTTCGGAAAAGAAAATATTAGAATCAGCTATCTCTCCTTTTGAGCAATATTGTGCAGGATATCCAGGCCAAGACAGCTATTTAACTGCTTTAGTTGTGGGGATAGAGAGTTTTAAGCAGGTATTTAGCCATCCTGGCTCAAAAAAACTTGATTCCATATTAGCTTATGACAAAGCAGAAGTTAGCAGTGCTTATATCGGTCAGATAAATATGAGCGTAGTATCTTCATTCTGCGGACCCCAGGGTTTAATTTGGGGCTATGATGTTGCAAAAAAGGAAGGCATAGGATTGCCTTCTTTTTTGTCGGAAAAAAGCCTTAAAAAATTTGGTGGAATAAAGATTAAGAGTGGAGAAAATTTAAGAGAAGCAGCTCAAGCGCTTTTTGGCACCAATGACAAGCGCCACTTTCCACTTTTACCAGGCACTCATGTTCCTTGCGCTGTAAAGTCCTATTATAAATCAGGCCCTGCTTATTTATATGGAACAGTAGCTATTGGAATACCTGAAGATAGAAGTAGTGCTGCATGCTTGTTCATGGAGGATGTTGGAGAAATAATCACCGAAGAACAGAATATAGACGCTATTAAAGAAAGAGTTTATTTCAATACAGTTCAGAGCATTATAGAAATAGGAAAAAATCAGAGAGTAAAGTATAAAGAGATTTTTGTAGATCTTGTATCAAAAAAAATTAACAAAGGGGATATGGGTTGCGTTTTGGTAGCCATACCTTATTTTCAACTAGCTAAAAAAGCTTTTAATAAAGAGTTAACTGAACAGAGTATATCAGAGTGGACTGAGAAAAGCAGAAAACATTTTTTACATAATTAATGTCCATAACAGAGAGCTTAACTTACTTTATATCAATTTTTTCTAATTTTTTATTAGCTGGTTTTGTATTATTAAAAGGCAGAAAGGAAAAAGTAAATAAAACTTTTTTTCTTAGCGTAATATCTGCAAATGCTTGGTTGATTTCTCTTTTTTTATACTACAGCCTTGAAAGTCCTCAATGGGTGTTGTGGCTGGGAAGAATTAATTTTGCAATGGTTATTCCAATTTTGTACTATTTATTGAAATTCGCAGTAGTTTTTCCTACCGAATCTCTTTTTGAATTCAAGAAGATAAGTAAGTATCTAATCCCCTTGTTTTTGGCTCTTTTTATCCTGACAACTTTTACGCCGCTGGTAGCTAGCGAAGAGATCATAATTGGACCTGGACAACGAGAAACTGTTTACGGGCAATTATATAACCTTTATGTTATCAATTATTCTCTGATTTCATTTTTTGTTGGAGCTGTCTTGTTTTTAAAACTGAGAAAATATGACAAAACAATTGAAAAGCTTCAGATTAAGTATGTGTTAACAGGTTTAACAATATCTTTAATCTTTGGTTTTACTACTAATATTGTATTTCCTTATCTTGGTTTTTTTAATATTGCCAATTATGGTCCATTAGCCACTATTATATTTTCTATTTTTGTTACTGTTGCTATTGCCAAGCACCATCTTTTCCAAATTAAAGTAGTTCTTGTTGAGCTTTTTGTAGTGGTAATAGCGCTAATTTTACTTGTTCAAGCTTGGGTAAATGAAATTCTCTGGTTAAAGGTTTTAAATTCTAGTGTTTTTATCCTATTTTGTATTTTTGGTTATTACTTAATTAGAGCTACAATAGACGAGATAAGAAGAAGAGAGCAGATTGAAAAGATAAGTCAAGATTTAGAAAAAGCATATAAAGAGCTTAAAAAACTTGATATTGCTAAATCAGAGTTTATTTCTATTGCATCTCATCAATTAAGAACTCCTTTAACAGCTATTAAGGGCTATGTGTCGTTGATAAAGGATAAGACTTATGGAGAATTTCCATTGAAAATGAAAAAACCTTTGAAAAATGTTTACACTTCTGTCGAAAGATTAATAAAATTAGTTAATGATCTTTTAAGCATTTCAAGGATTGAGTCTGGGAAAATGGAGGTGGCAACAGAAGAATTTGCTTTAGAAGATTTAATTAGTAGTATAATAATAGAGCTTAAAAACTTGGCCAGAGCAAAAAATCTTTATTTAAAATGGGAAAAGCCAAAAACAAGACTAGAAAGAGTGTTGTTAGATAGGATGAAAATAAGGCAGGTTATTTTAAATATTATTGATAATGCAATTAAATACACTGAAACAGGGGGAATAACAATAGAATATGCTCAAGAAAATGGTGCTTGTGAAATTGAAATTTCTGACACTGGGGCAGGCATGACTAAATCAGAATTAGACAAACTTTTCAAAATCTTCTCAAGGGGGTCTGCTGGCAAAAGAACATGGGTAGAAGGCGCTGGATTGGGATTATACATTGCAAAAGAATTTGCAGAAATGCATAATGGAAGTATTAGTGTTAAAAGTTCTGGAAGGGAAAAAGGTTCTGCTTTTAACATAAAGATTCCTATTAAATATGAGCAAAGGAAAATCTTTAAAAAAGAAAATACTGATCGTTGAAGACGAGAAAGTATTAGCAGAAATGTATTATGATACATTTGTAAAAGCTGGTTTTGAAGTTATTTCAGCTATTGAATCAAAAGAAGCGCTTGAAATTACAAAAAAGGAAAAACCTGATTTAATTATTCTTGATCTTTTACTTCCTAGGGAAAGTGGGTTATTTTTTTTAAAATGGCTTAAAAAAGATCTTGAAATTGCAGCAATACCAGTAATTGTTTTTACAAATTATGATGGAGTAGAGGCAAGAAGAAAAGCAATTGACTTTGGGGTAAAAGATTATCTTATTAAAGCAGATTTTACTCCCAAACAGTTTGTTGAAAAAGTAAAAAAGTATTTGAAATGAAATCAGCTTCAGTTTATTTGCTTTTTTTCAAAAAAGTTTTTTTAATTATTTATGAAAAGAATATTAATAAGCGAAACAATTAAACATATTGGAGAAAAGGTTAAGGTTTGCGGTTGGGTTGATACTATTAGATCTCATGGGAAGATAGTTTTCATTGACCTTCGTGACAAACAAGGTATTTTGCAGTTGGTTTTTACTCCTAAGAATAAAGAAATTTACAAAATAGCAAAAGAATTAAAACCAGAATGGGTTGTTTTAGTTGAAGGCAGTATTGGAGAAAGGCCAAAAAACATGATTAATCCTAAGATTAAAACAGGAGAAATTGAGCTTGGTGTAGAAAAAGTTGAGGTTTTTTCAAGGGCAAAGACTTTACCTTTTCCAATTGACACTGATGGTTATGAGATAAATGAAGAAATAAGGATGAAGTATCGTTATTTGGATTTAAGAAGGCAAAGACTAAAGGAAAACTTAAAGATGAGGCAGAAAACAATTCAGTTTATGAGAGATTTTCTTATTGAAAAAGGATTCTTAGAGGTTGAAACTCCAATATTGACAAAATCTACTCCTGAAGGAGCAAGAGATTTTTTAGTTCCTTCAAGAACTTATCCTGGTAATTTTTATGCTCTTCCTCAGAGTCCCCAGCAATACAAACAGCTTTTAATGGTTGCTGGAATTGAAAAGTATTTTCAAATTGCAAGGTGTTTTAGAGATGAAGATCCAAGAGGTGATAGGCAGGCAGAATTTACTCAGCTTGATATTGAAATGTCATTTGTCGGCCAGGATGATATTTTGAATTTAATTGAAGAGCTTTTTACAAGTTTAGTTAAGAAGTTATTTCCAAAAAAGAAAATAACAAAATCACCATTTCCTAGAATTACTTATAAGCAGGCAATGGAAAAGTATAGTAGCGATAAGCCAGATTTGAGAAAAAATAAAAAAGATGATGATGAGCTGGCTTTTGGATTTGTTGTTGATTTTCCTTTGTTTGAATGGAAAGAGTCTGAGAAAAGACTTGATGCAGTGCACCATCCATTTACCAGGCCCCAGGAGCAAGATATTTCAAAAGTTAAAAAGAATGCTAAAGACATGCTGGCTTATCAGTATGATTTAGTTTTAAATGGTTATGAAATTGGGGGAGGAAGTTTAAGAATATATGATCCTAAGATGCTTGAAACCATTTTTGAGATAATGGGCCATAAAAAAGAAGGTATAAGGAAAAGATTTGGTCATTTATTAAAAGCATTTGAATATGGCGTTCCTCCTCATGGCGGAATTGCTCCAGGGATTGATAGGTTTGTGGCAATAGTTCAAAAAGAACCAAATATTAGAGAAGTAATAGCTTTTCCTAAAACAGGAGAAAATCGGGGAATGATGATGGACACTCCTTCTGAAGTTAGTAAAGAGCAGCTCAAGGATCTAAAGATTCAATTTGAAAAAAAGAAAGAAAGTAAATGAATAAAAATACTAAGTTTTTTTTACTGTCTTTTATTATGAGTTCTTTGTTTTGGTGGGGAATAAGCTTCTTTCAGCAAGGAACGGAGCAGTTTTTTTATGCTCAAATTACTCAACCTTTCAAGAATTTAGCAGCTGTAGATATTTCAGCCAGGCCAAAAAAACAAAAACCAGACATTAAAGCTAATTCTGTTATTTCTATTAAAGTTAATAAAATAGGAAAAGAAAGAATGGTTTTTGGAAAAAATATTAATAGAACTCTGCCAATTGCGTCTTTAAGCAAACTCATGACTGCTTTAATTGTTATGGAGAATACGCGTCTTAATGATTATGATTTATCAAAAACAACAATAGTTTCTCAAAAAGCTGCATCTCAATACAATATTCCTATTTATGGTAATTTAAAAGCTGGTCAGATTATTACAATAGAGCAGCTTTTAAAGTACATGCTCTATTATTCAAGCAATGATGCAGCCTTTACCTTAGCCGAAGTAATTGGGCTGGATAATTTTGTTGCAAAAATGAACCAAAAATCTAAAGAATTAGGTCTTAATAATACTTATTTTATTAATCCAACGGGTCTTGATCCTAATGATATAGATATTGTTCCAAATTATTCTACTGTTAATGATTTAGCTAATCTTTCAAAATATGTTTTAAGCAACCATGGCTTAATATTTGAATTCTCTTTAGAAAACGGCCCATATTTATCAGAAAATGGGATTTCAGGAATTTATATTTTAAACAATCAGATTATTGTTGGAGGTAAAACCGGTTATACAGAAAAAGCAGGAGGATGTGTGGTTTTTGTGTTTTCTGATGAGAATGGAAATTATTTCATAAATATATTATTGGGCGCTGAATCACCAGATACAAGAATAGAAGAAATACAGAAACTAATTAACTGGATTAATTCATGACACTTTTTACATTCTACGTTATTAGACTTTTAATATTATCAGCAATAAGCGCTGCAATTTCTTTTATTTGGGCGCCTTTTTTAATAAAGATTTTAAGAAGAATTAAGTTCTGGAAGAAAACTGCAAGAACAAGAACAATTACTAATGAAGAAGCTAAAGTTTTTCATTCTTTACATAAAGACAATGAAATAAAAACACCAAGAGGGGGTGGAATTTTAATCTGGGTTTCAGTTCTAATAATGGTGTTCCTCTTTTTTGGTTTATCACATTTTAAAGATCCTTGGTGGCTGAAAAACTTTAACTTCCTATCTCGTGGTGAAACCTGGCTTCCATTATTTACTTTAGTAGCAGGCTCTATTGTCGGACTAGTAGATGATGCTTTGACTGTGTTTGGAAAGGGAAAATATGCCGGAGGAGGAATGAGTTTTTTAAGAAGATTAATGATTGTAGTTTTAATTGGTTTAGTTGGAAGTTTGTGGTTTTACTTCAAGCTTAGCAAAAGCACAATTCATATTCCTTTGATGTATAATTTTCCAGAAGGAATAAACTTTTTCATTGGCTGGTGGTATATACCATTATTCATATTAGTAATGCTTGCTTCTTGGTCGGGAGGCGTTATTGATGGGATTGATGGATTAGCAGGAGGTATTTTCGCTTCAATTTTTGCTGGATTTTCTGTAATTGCTTTTACCCAAGGCAAAGCTGACTTAGCTACATTTTGCGCAATTATTGCTGGAACATTATTTTCGTTTTTATGGTTCAATATTCCGCCAGCTAAATTCTATATGGGGGAAACCGGTGTTTTGGGCTTAACGTCAACTATGACAGTGGTTGCCTTTTTAACCGACTCAATAATGGTTTTGCCGATTATTGCTGGAATAATGGTAATAGAGGTTGGTTCAATATTAATCCAGCTTTTTTCAAAGAAGTTTTTTAAGAAAAAAGTCTGGCTTTGCACTCCCATTCATCATCATTTTGAAGCAAAAGGATGGCCCCCCTATAAGGTTACTATGAGATTCTGGATTTTAAATTTGGTTTTTGTGTTTTTAGGAGTAGCAATTAAACTTTTTACAAGTTAAACATATGAAGCCAGAGGTTTTAAGAAAAAAATATCCTAAGTTTATTTATATTGATTATTCATATAAAATCTCCAAAAAGAATTTGGAGATATTCTTTAATTTTAAGATTGAACCAGATATTTTTTTTAAGCCGAAAATAATTATTGAAAATATTGACCAGTCAAGAATTGAGAAAATAGGGGAGGGTATATTAAATAACTTAATATTTAATTTGGGGTTAGTTGAGCTTATTAGTTATTGGAAAGCAACATGTTCAAAGGTTATTGAAATCAAGTGTGGTGAGTTAGATAGTTTTCAAATTAAATGGTTGAAAAACTTAATTAAAAATGGAATGGGTCAGTTTTTTTATGAAAATAAGATGAATTGGCAGATCGCTGATTCTTTAAAAATAATATCAAGCAATAAAAAAGATTTTAATGTTTTTAACAAAAAATTAAGTAATAATATTTTGCTTCCAATCGGGGGAGGTAAAGATTCAATAGTTAGTTTAGAAATATTAAAAAAGTCAAAACATCTTTTAACTTGTTTTTCTCTAAATCCAAATAACAATGTTAAAAAGATCTTTGAAATTGGTGGGTGTAAAAAAACAATTATTGTTAAAAGAAGAATTGATTCAAAGCTTTTAGAATTAAATAGAAAAAAATATTTAAATGGCCACACTCCTTTTTCAGCTTATCTTGCTTTTTTAACAGCACTTATTGGCGTGATTTATGATTATAAATACATTGCTTTTTCTAATGAGAGAAGTTCTAATGAAGGGAATGTTGAGCATCTTGGAAAAATAATTAATCATCAATACTCAAAAACATTTAATTTTGAAGAAAAATTCAGAAAATACTCTAAAAAATATTTGGCTAAAGATATTGAATATTTTAGTTTTTTAAGACCTTTTTATGAAATTCAAATTGGAAAATTATTTTCTAAATATTTTAATAAATATGGCAATGTTTTTTTAAGTTGCAATGAAGCCCATAAAACATACTCAGGGAAAAGAGAACCGATTAAAAAGTGGTGTGGGAAGTGCTCAAAATGCTTATTTGTTTTTTTAATTCTATATCCATTTATTGAAACTAAGAAGCTTATTCAAGCTTTTGGAAAAAATCTTTTTGAAAAAAAAGAACTACTTGGTTTAATGAAAGAGTTAATAGGGGAGAGAAAGTTTAAACCTTTTGAATGCGTTGGAACTACTAAAGAAAGTTTGATTGCTCTTTACTTAAGTTTAAAGAAGGTAAATAAAAATAATAAAAAGCTACCTTATCTTTTAAAGCATTTTGAAGATGAAGTCTTATCCGAACATTCAGACTTAGGGAAAGAAGCCAAACACATGTTAGAAGCTTGGAATAAAAATCATAATCTGCAAAACAAATTTCTTAAGGTGTTTGATGATTTTTTATTTAGATAATCTCCGACCCTTTCTTTTTATAGTAGTTTATTTTAAGCACATTTTGTGCTATTTTTAATATATTAGGATGAAATTAAATAAATTAAAAAACAAAAAAATACTGATTTTGGGATTAGGAATTGAAGGAATGGATACTTTAAAATTTCTAAGGAAAAGTTTTCCTCAAAAAGTCATTGCGATAGGAGATAAGCTTAGGTTTAATCAGCTTAACTCTGAGGCCCAGACAACAATAAAAAAGGACAAGAAATTAAGGCTTCATTTAGGTGAATCTTACCTTGGGTTTTTAAAATACTATGATTCTATAATTAAAACCCCTGGAATTCCGCCCAAAGTTTTAAAACCATTTTTAGAAAAAGGACAGAAAATAACTTCTCAAACAGAGATTTTTTTTAATAACTGTAAAGGAAAAATTATTGGTATTACGGCAACAAAAGGAAAAAGCACAACAGCCTCGTTAATTTATGAGATTTTAAAGAAAAATAAATTGAAAGCATATTTAGTTGGCAATATTGGAAAACCAATGTTATCTCTTTTATCGTCTGATAAAAAAGAAAATGTTTATGTTTGTGAGTTATCAAGCCATCAGCTTGTGAGCCTTAAAAAAAGCCCTGATATTGCTGTTTTTTTAAATATTTATTCAGAACATCTTGATTATTATGAGAATTTTAAGCAATACTTGTCAGCCAAAAGTAACATTACAAAGCATCAGGGGAAAAATGATTATTTGGTTTTTAATTCAAAGAATAAACTTATAAATCAAGTTGCTAAAAAATCAAAAGCTCAAAAGATTCCAATTAGTTCAGTTAAAATTAAAAGAATTGAAACTCTATTAAAGGGCGAATTTAATGTTGAAAACATTAAAGCAGCAATTGCTGCAACAAGGTTATTTAAAATAAAGGATAAAGACATATTAAAAGCTATTAAAACATTTAAGCCATTAGCACATAGGTTAGAGTGCATTGGAACATATAAGGGAATTAAGTTTTACAATGATGCCCTGTCAACCGTTCCAGAAGCAACAATAGCTGCCTTAGATGCGTTAGGAAATAATGTTGAAACAATATTTTTAGGAGGGCTGGACAGGGGAATTGATTTTAAAGGTTTGGCAAAAAGAATTTTAAAAAGCAGAATCAAAGTCTTGATTTTGTTTCCAGACACAGGAGGAAAGATTTATAAACAGATTGTTGAACTAGATAAAAATAGTAAATTCAAGGCAATTATGGTTTTAAACATGAAAGACGGGGTAAAACTTGCGTATGAACATACAAAAAAAGGAAAAATCTGTCTTCTATCAACAGCTTCGCCCAGCTTCAGTCTTTTTAAGGATTATAAAGAGAAAGGTAATTTGTTTAAAAAATACGTAAAACTATATGGCAGGTAGAAAATTTGATCACGCTCTAATAATTATTACAGGTTTTTTAATTGTTTTTGGAATTATTATATTTGCCAGTGCTTCTACATCTGTTTCTCAAATAAAGTTTGGAAGCACTTATTATTATTTTAATCACCAAATGATTTATGCTTTAATCCCAGGGATTATTTTAGCTTTTATATTTTCAAAAATTGACCTTGGACTCTTGAAAAAATGGGCGCCAGCTTTCCTTTTATTTAATTTAATGCTTATGACTTTTGTTTTTTTGCCCCATATTGGAATTAAAGTTGGGAGAGCAGCAAGATGGATTTCATTGGGTCCAGTTTCTTTCCAGCCTTCTGAAATATTAAAACTTACTTTTATTCTGTATATTGCCAGCTGGATGGAAAGCAGAAAGAAAAAGGAATTTAAATTACCAAAGACCCAAAAAGACTTAAAGGAGAATTTAGCTGCTTTTATTATAGTTCTCGGGTTAATTGGCCTGCTCTTGTGGTTTCAGTCTGATATAGGGACTTTGGTTGTAATTTTAGCTACTGGGTTTCTTATGTATTTTTTTGCAAATAATCCTGTTTTGCATACAATAATATTAGGGCTAATTGCGATAGTGGGAATTTCACTTCTTATTCATTTTTCACCTTATCGTTTAGAAAGAATATTGATATTTCTTAATCCTGGCACTGACCCCATGGGAGCAGGTTATCAGATCAAGCAATCTTTAATTGCAATAGGCTCAGGTGGGATCTGGGGATTAGGATTTGGAATGTCCCAGCAAAAACTTGGCCTTTTGCCTCATCCGATATCAGATTCAATTTTCGCTGTTTTAGCAGAAGAAACAGGGTTTATTGGTTCAGTTGTTTTGATTTTCCTGTTTTTACTCTTTTTGTGGCGAGGATTTAAAATTGGAAAACAAAGCAAGAATAAATTCACTAATTTAACAGCCCTAGGCATTACTTCGTGGATTTTGATTCAGGCTTTAGTTAATATCGGCGCTATGGTTGGCGTTATTCCTTTAACAGGCATACCGCTGCCATTTGTCAGTCATGGAGGTACAGCTTTAATTATAGAACTTATTGCAGTGGGTATTTTATTAAATATTTCAAAAACATCTAAAGTTTAAATGAAAAAAGGTAAAAAAATTAAAATTCTGTTTACTGGAGGGGGCAGTGGGGGACATATTTTCCCAATTATTGCCATAGTGAGAGAAATCAGAAAGCTTCCTTCTGAGCAAAAAAAGAATAAAGAAATTGATTTTTCTTATCTTGGACCAAAAGATAATTTTGCTGATATTCTTCTTTCCCAAGAAAATATTAAAGTCAGGCATGTTTCAGCTGGTAAAATTAGAAGATACGTTAATGCTAAAAGTATTTTAAATAATTTTATTGATTTAGTTTTTAAAATTCCAATCGGTCTTTTGCAGGCATTTATATATATATTCATTTTGGCTCCTGATGTCATTTTTTCAAAAGGAGGTTTTGGGTCACTTCCAGCAGTAATTGCTGGCTGGCTGTTAGGTGTCCCCATATTTTTACAGGAATCAGATGTTGTTCCTGGTTTGGCTAATAGAATATTAGGCAGGTTTTCAACAGAGATTTTTGTTTCTTTTCCGAAAACACCATACTTTACCAAAAGAATGATTTTAACTGGAAATCCAATAAGAAGGGAGATTTTAAATATTTCAGAACAGGAAGCAAAGCAGTTTTTCAAAATTACAGGGAAAAAACCAGTTGTTTTTATTATGGGAGGATCTCAAGGTTCCCAGCGCATTAATGACGAGATTCTAGAAGTATTAGCAGAATTAGTTGAGCATTTTGAAATAATACATCAGTGTGGTGATAAGAACATAAAACAAGTAAAAGCAGAAGCAAAAGTAGTAATCCCTGAATATTTATTAAAGTATTATCATGCATTTGGTTTTTTAAAAGAACAGGAGCTTAAAAAAGCTTATGCCGCAAGTGATTTAGTAGTATCTAGGGCAGGCTCAGGAAGTATTTTTGAAATAGCTGCCTGGCTAAAGCCTTCAATTTTAATTCCTTTATCAGAATCAGCTCAAAATCATCAAGTTGAAAATGCTTATGCTTATTCAAAAAAAGGAGCTACTATAGTATTAGAGGAAAAAAACTTTACTTCCCGATTTTTCCTTGAAAAACTAAAAAATCTGTTTTCTCATTCAGAGCAGTTGGAAAAAATGAAAATTGCTGCCAAAGAGTTTTCAAAACCAATGGCAGCAAAAATAATTGCTGGCTATATGATGGGTTATTTGACTAAATCATAGCCTTGTTTCATATTTAAATTAATGAACTCTCAAGAAGAATTAAAGCTAACTAAAGCAGGCGCAGTAAGAGCAAGGATAGCTCCTTCTCCTACTGGTTTTTTCCATGTTGGAGGAGCAAGGACTGCTTTATTTAATTACTTATTTGCCAAACAAAACAATGGGATTTTTGTTTTAAGGATTGAAGACACTGATAAAGAAAGGTCAAAGCCTGTTTATGAAGATAATATTATTGAAAGTTTAAAATGGCTTGGCATTTCGCCTGATGAAGGCCCTGCTATTGATGGAAATTATGGACCATACAGGCAGTCAGAAAGAAAAGAGATTTACGAGAAATATTTGGAGAAGCTTTTAGATGAAAAAAAAGCTTATCATTGTTTTTGTTCAGAGGAAGAATTGAAGATCCAAAAAGAATATCAATTATCAATAGGCCAAGCTCCTCGTTATTCAGGAAAATGCGCTGGTTTATCAGAACAAGAAGTTGAAGATAATTTAAAACAAAAAAAGAAGTTTGTTTACAGATTCATGATTGCTCCAAAGAAAATAGAGTTTAATGATTTAATAAGAGGGAAAATAGAGATTGATAGTGCTTTAATGGGGGATACTGTTATTGCCAGAGATGATGCTATGCCTTTATATAATTTTGCTTGTGTTATTGATGATTTTGAAATGAAAATAACTCATGTCATAAGGGGAGAGGAACATATTTCTAATACTCCAAGACAAATCCTTCTTCAGAAAGCTTTAGGTTTTCCAAAAGTTAAATATGCTCATTTGCCTTTGATTTTAGGTTCTGATAAAAGCAAGCTTTCAAAAAGACATGGAGCAGCTTCAGTGATAGAGTATAAAGAGCTTGGCTATTTGCCTGAAGCTTTGAATAACTTTTTAGCTTTTTTAGGCTGGAATCCTGATACTAATAAAGAAATATTTTCTTTGGATGCTTTGATTAAAGAATTTTCTTTGGAAAAAGTTCAAAAATCAGGAGCAGTGTTTAACACGAAAAGATTAGATTTCTTAAACGGTGTCTATATCAGGCAAAAACCTATCAATAAATTAACAGAACTTTGCATTCCACATTTAATTCAAAATAGTTTGATTGAACTAGAATTCAAGCAAATTCAATTTCCACCTGCTTATGGAGGAAAAGAAATAATCAACAAATTTAAAATCACTCAGACAAAAAAACCGATTACTTTTGATGTTTTATCAAAGATCGTTTCAATTTATCAGGAAAGATTAAAAAAACTTTCTGATCTTCCAGAATTTGTTGATTTCTTTTTCAAAAAAAATCTTGATTACGATAAAGATTTATTGAAATGGAAAGACATGTCAGAGCAGGAAGTATTAAGAGCGTTGGATAGGAGTAATAAAATATTGTCTGATTTAAAAGAAGAAGAGTTTGATTTGCAGAAATTAACAGATATTCTCTTACAAGAATCAGAAAAATTTGGTAAAAAGATAAAAAGCATTGAAGATAGGGGATATTTGCTTTGGCCTTTAAGAGTTGCTCTAACAGGCCAGAAGTCTTCAGCTCCACCTTTTGAAATTGCTGAGATTTTAGGGAAAGAGCAGACTTTAAAAAGGATTAATCAAGCCAAAGAATTATTACAATGAAAAAACGATTTTTAACACTTTTTATACTTTTTAATCTAGTTTTATCAGGCTTTTCTTTTGCCCAGGATGATATTATTATTGAAGTGCCAGAAACTTTTGAACAAGCTCAGCAAATGGGGGAGGAGGTTTTGGAAATTGGCAAAAGAGATTTACCTGGTGTCGTTAAAGAGCTTTGGTATGGAAAAGTTCTGCCAATGTGGCAGAAAATGTATGACTGGGCTTACACAAACGTCTGGTTAAAAGTTAAAAACTTTTTTGGTCCTAGGATAGAGCAGGAGATAGAAATTAGACAAGAAATTATTGAACAAGAGTTTGAACAAGAGAAAGAAGAAGTAAAAAAAGAATTACCAGGATTTCTTGACAGGCTCTGGCAGTTTATTAGGGATGTTATTCATAAAATTAAGCTGTTGTGGAGGTGAAAAGCCACTGGCTAGAGGTCAGTGGTTTTTTAATAAGTCCGTACAATCTATGGATGAGGAGTTGAGACCCTTAAAAAAAATTGAATGTACCAACATTAACGAATGAGGACTTTCTATGTTGTGCGACGTTTTTCATTATTGACAAGTCACTTTTTAAAACATAAAAAGTAATAATATGAACAAGAAAGCGTTAGTTATCTTCTTTTCTACTACAGCAGCTTTAGATGTTGTAGTTTTTATTTACAAAATCAAAACGTTTATAATAGAAATATGATTAGATTTGATGCTTGTCTTGGTACTTGCTCTGGAGCATCATTTGAAAATAGGTTTAGCATCTTTTCAGAAGACGAAGAAAAATGTTCTGAAAAATGCAGAGAAAAGTATGCTATAACTTGGGAAGAATATAATAACTGGAAAAATAAATAATCACGTTTAATATTTTATGGAAAACGAAGCTTTAAAAAACATTCTTACTCGCCATAGCGTCCGGGAATTCACGGGGGATGAGATTAAAAAAGAGGATTTGTTGACGATGTTAAAAGCAGCGATGTCGGCGCCATCGGCCGCTAATCGACAGCCCTGGTCATTTGTCGTTGTGACCAAACGGGAAACTTTAGACGCGCTTTGTAAAAAACTGCCTTACGCCAAAATGCTTTCAAAAGCCGACGCGGCCATTGTGGTTTGCGGTCTACCCGACAAATCAAAGCTTTTAAATTTTGTGCTCAAAGTGACAATTAAGTCATTACTTAAAGATTTTTGGGTTCAGGACTGCTCAGCCGCCTCAGAAAATATTTTATTAGCCGCTCATGCTTTGGGTTATGGCGCGGTTTGGACCGCGGTTTTTCCCGCCGAGGCATTAGTTAAAAATGTTCAGAATATTCTAGGAGTCCCTGAATATGTTATTCCTTTAAATGTTATTCCGATTGGCGTACCGGTTAAAAAAAACCAATCGCCAAAAGACAAATTCAAGGAAAACAATATACATTGGGAAAAATGGTAAACTCGCGGAACAAAAATCATAATAATAAAATTTAGCCCGAAGTTGAGGAAATAAATGTCGCGTAAGGTATATTTTTGGCGACCAATCTATGAGCGAGGATTCAAAGCCCTGTTTTGTGTCGCATAATCTATGGACGAGGGATCAAAGCCCTTAAAAAAAATGAATATACCAACATTAACGAATGAGGACTTTCTATGTTGTGCGACCTTAATTAGAGTTACGCCAAAATTACACCAAAATCTTATATTTTTTCGATAATCGACATACGCTTATTACATTGAATTTCTGTATTTTTAAAGATGGTTTGAAAGTGCTAAAATATAAAAAAATATGAATACGTCGATAAAAGATATTATTGGTTTAGAAAAACCATTAAAGAAATTAATTGAGACTATCTCTGAAGGAATAGGCGTTGTTGGTAATCGTATATTTGAATTTGATACTGAAAAAATAAAAAGGATTGGACAAGCAGAAGCCGAAGTAGAGAAACAAAAAATTATTGCCCAAGCAGAGGGACAAGAAAAAGCAATTAAGATACTTGGGCGCGCAGAGAAAAGGTTTGCACTAGAACAATATAATAAACAAATTAATCTCGAAAATATTATAGTTAAAACACGAAACGATTTAGAAGGAAAAGCCGTCTCTGAAGCGCCGGTTGAAAAAGATTGGACTATGAGATTTCTAGATGTGGCACAAAATGTAAGTAGAGAAAGACTACAAGACGTTTTAGCTAAAATCCTATCAGGCGAAATTCAAAAACCAGGAAGCTTTTCTTATCAAACTTTAGAGATAGTTAAATATCTTTCTCAAAAAAATTTACAAGATTTTTTAAAATTTATTGCTATTTCTACTAAGATAGGGGTTATAAGGTTAGGCTTCACAGCTGAAGAATCATTAAAAAAGTATAATCTTGATTTTATGAATTACCTTGATTTGTCAAATGTAGGAATATTTAATCAATCATCTAGTCTTTTATATGACATAGATCTGTTAGTTTCAAAGCCTCTATCTTTAAATATTGCTGGTGATTTATTTTTAATAACTTACGATGGTCCACAAAAGACAAAAAAATTTGACTTCGGCTTGCTTGTATTTTCTAATACAGGAACAGAATTGAGATCATTGCTTTTAAATCAAGCGGTTAACGAGAAATCAGAAGAATATAAGAATGATTTTATCAAAAAAGTACAAGAAAAAGGATTTAAAATTGTTCGTCAAGAAAAAATAAAATAATTCATTTTAATTAATAAGAATAATTCTGACTAAGAGAGATTGATGGTGTATACCGAAAAACCCAAGCAGAGATTAACTAAAAGAAATAAAATTATATTATGTATATAGGATATAAAACAAAAAAACGCGATAAAGATGAGCATATTTATTCTCTAATTATAAGAATAGATAAAGAAGATTTCTCCAAGGAAGAAATTATTAGGGAATTTGTTTTAAAAATAAAAATTTTACCTTATTTTAATTGGAATTCAAACGATAGAATTAAAAAACATTCAGAAGTTATAGGTGGTAAAGAATGTAATACGTTTGAAGTCAGAAGAAAAGATTCCCTATACTTAGAAGACATGCCTTTCGAGATTATAGGTCCGAAAGCAGATATCGGCGAAATATTATATTCTGTAACTAACGAAAATCACCACAACTATCTCAAGAATAAAGTTTTGCTATGGAAATTATATGGAGAAGGAGTATTAAGTAAAAATGGAAAAAAAGAGCTAAGAGAACTACAAAATTTTTAAAACCCATATTTTTATCCGAAACAATATTTAAGATAGGATAATGAAAGTCGTACAATTTATCTTGTGAGAAGTAGAATTTTTATGATAAAGTAAAACATATGGCTAGTAAAAAATCACAATTTAGGCGAAAAAGAGCCGATACTAAAATAGGTACCATTGAGAAACAATATGGCGTCGATTTTGCTGCACGTTCTGATAAAAAACTCGGGAACTACCTTAAGGAAAAAGGTCTTCCTTCCTTGAGTAAGGCATTATCTCGTGCAGAGAAAAGCATTAAAAAATGAAGACTTTCTGGCAAAATATAAAAAGGAGAGCAACCGCTATTGCTGTTTATCTCGAACAAGCTAATAAAAAAGGAATAAGTAATGTAGCAAAGTCCGCCTATTTTAGATCAGCAACTGTATTGATTTGTACAATAATAGAAGGAATGGTTTATCAATTAGTAAAGATGTACAGTAAAAAGACAGGAAATATAGTTGGCGTAAAAGATGAATTTAAAGGTTTGCATCAAATTCCCCGCAATGTCTTCAAGGAAGACGCTGTTTTTATATGTAAAAAAATTAAAAAAAATATAAACATAGACGACAAAGGGGTCACCTTTGAAATTTTAAATCGCTATTTAAAAAGAAATAAAATTATAACTCCCAGCGAATTTAAACAAATAAACTATGTTAGAATCGAAAGGAATAAACTACACCTGCAAAGTTTAGACACAAGAGATACTGGATATACAATAAATAAATTAAAAAAAGTTTCTAAACCAGCAGATTTGCTTTCTAAAAAGATTATCTCTAAATTGTCAAAGAAAGCTTAACCTAAAATACAATTAGATCTGTATACTTCTCACAAGATAAATTGTATGATTTTATGTCTTACAATCTATGAGCGAGGACTCAAAGCCCTGTTTTGTGTCGCATAATCTATGTTGTACGACGTTGCTTCCTGTTAAAAATGTTAAGAAAAGTTAAGATTTTTCGTTACTCTTTCATTAAATATTCATTTCAATTTATTTTAAATTGGATTTTTAAAAAAAATGGAATATTATGTCCTACCTTCCTAATTTATATGTTATGTCCTAGCTAAAATCTAATTTGGCCGTAATATTTTGGTTTATAAAAGCTAAAAAAGAGCATACTTGACAGCCTTCTTTGCATTGTGATAGGGTTTTCTAAAGGCTCAATATTTTATTAAGAGCAATAGTGACTTAGTCGGTTACTATTATAAAATTTAATAATCAAGTTAATAAATAAATATGACCAATAATATATTTATTAATAACAAACCAAAGATTCTTAAACAGGGGTCTTTTATTATTTTAGCCGCAATGTTAATCGTTAGCGGTTTTTTTATTTCTAATGCCTTGGCCGTAACAGGCATTACTGTTACTTCTCCGATTAATGGGGAATATTGGAACGAAACACAGAATATAACTTGGACCGCTAACTGTGAAGGAGGGGATACAGTTAATATTTATTATTCTACTGACAATTTTGGAAATGTTTCTGACAGACTTGCTGACAGTGTGCCTTGTAGCAATTATTTATATCCTTGGGACACTACAGAAGTAGCAGATGGCAATGCTTACATTAAAGTAAGAGATACTTTTGATTCAGATGTTTATAATGTCTCAGGAGTTTTTACAATTGATAATATTGATCCGACCGTAGATGCTAGCGCTATTACTTCGCCTATTGGGGGAGAATTTTGGGCAGGAGCAGTTTCTAAAGATATTACATGGGACGCTACAAAAATTAATGATACAAACTTGGAAGATAATCCAATTAGCTTACATTACACTACTGATAACGGAGCTACTTGGAATACTATTGAGGAAGGTTTGGCAAACACCAGTCCATATTCTTGGACAGTGCCTGCTATTAATTCAGAAACAGTCAAAGTAAAAATTGTGGTCGCGGATTTAGCAGGTAATACAGCGAGCGATGAAAGTGACGTAGATTTTAGGATTGACAGTATAAAGCCAGAAACATCTTTAATAACTCCAAATTTAACTCAAATCACAGATGTTGATGCAGGTTTCGGCACATTTACAGTTACAATTAATTACAACGAGGCAATGGATCAAACTTCAGTTCCAATAATTACTTTTACTCCAGAAGTTTCATCTACCTTATCATTTAATAACGGTGGAAGCTGGTTAAATTCAAATATTTATGAATTTACTTATGATGTAACTGACGCAAGTATAGAAGTTGTTGATGTAGATATTTCTGTTAGTGGAGCAACAGATGTGGCGGGAAATATACAGGTGGATGGCAATTTATCAAACGCTTTTGATATTGATGCATTAAATCCAATTATTGTCAGTGCAATAGCGAATCCTAATCCTGCCAAAGCAGGAGATGTGGTCATAACCGTTTTATTTAGCGAAATAATGGATGCAGTAACTCCAACTCTTGGATTTACAGGAATAACAGAAACTATAACAACTAAAAACGACGGTGTTTGGCCATCGGGAACTACATGGATAGAGACTTTTACTCTTTCGGATAACAATAAAGAAGAAACTGTGACAATTTCTGTAACAGGCGCAAAAGATGTTGCAGGCAATGTAATGGTTGTTGATAATGAGGCAGGAAATTTTAAGGTTGATACAGTTGATCCAATAGTAACTACAATAACTCCAAGCATAAATTTAATTACTGATGACACTACAATATCTACAGTATTCACAGTTGCTATTGGTTACAACGAAACAATGAATTCAGATTCAGTTCCAATAATTGTTTTTGATCCAATAATTGAATCTACTTTAACATTAGTAAGTAACTTATGGTCAAACTCAAATAAGACTTATACAGCTACTTATAATATGGCTGATGCAGGCGTAGAAATGAACTATATTAATGTAAGCGTAAGCGGAGCAACAGATGTAGCGGGAAATATACAGGTGGATGGCAATTTATCAAACGCTTTTGATATTGACACTAAAAATCCAACCGTCATTTTATCAGATGACCACCCTGACAACATCGTTAGAGATGCTAATATAGTGAGAATTACGGCTACCTTTACTGAAGCAAATAATATTGATGAAACCCCAATGCCAGCCATTACTATTGGCAGTATTGTGACAGGTGCCGCTATGACAGAGACAAATAATTTAGTATGGACATATACTTGGGATGTCCCATCTAGTAATGATGTTGATGTTGATATTTCTATCACTGCTATTGATGTGGCTGGTAATCCAAATGATACAGCCACTGGTAAAACTTCTTATATAATTGACAATATCGCACCAACGGTTGCGTTAACTTATAATCCTAATAGGCCCGTAAGAGATGATGACACCATAGAAATTACAGCAACTTTTAACGAACCAATGGTTAGTGCGCCGACAATCGCTATTGATACAACTGATACAGATTTAATCGAGACAGCAATGTCTGGTAGTGGAATGGTATGGACTCACCAATATGATGTTCCAGCCGGAAGCGACGGAAATGCGACAGTAATGATTTTAGGTACAGATATAGCGGGTAATCCAAACGAAACGGCAACTAATAATACATTTATTATTGATAATATCGCGCCAGTGATAACATTATCAGGAAATATTTCAGTGGAAATTGAAACAGGGGAGACTTATACAGACGCAGGAGCAACAGCAGAAGATAATACAGATGGAAACATCACAGCAAACATTATTATAGTCAATCCAGTAGACACAAGTATGGTGGGTACTTATACCATAACTTATAATATTAAAGATTCAGCTGGCAATAATGCAACAGAAGTAACCAGAAAAGTCAATGTTGTGTTTCCGACTTTAATTCATATGACAGCCAGTGATGTTAGCCGAAAGCAGGATTTGGAGTTCATCGTTGAAATAAATTCCAAAGGCAATGTTCGCGACAGCCAAAATGATCATTTAGTAAGATTTTATGGCGTGATTCCGGGATTAGACATTGGTCAAATAACTTTTTTGGGTGATAATATTCCGGCAGAGGTAACTGATGCAACAGAGCGTAGTTATGTAAGCGCTGGCGCAGATGATTTAGTTTTAGCTTGGGGACCAGAAGGTGGATTTCTAATCGGTGACGCTGAAACTGCCTATGAAAGTGATGTTGGTTTAACCACAACTTTTAAGGCCAAAATTTCCGAAGTTGGCGTCTATGATATTAAATTTGTGTTTTATGATATTGACGATAAAAAGAAAATAAACGGTGACAACGAAAAAATGCAGTTAACAATTCTTGATGACGCCACAAACCTTCAAATGACTTCTGAGGGCGCTACTGCCAAACAGAATGCAGAATTTTCATTAACTGTGACAACGCAAGGAAATGTAAAGGATACGGAAAAAGATAATTTAGTAAGATTTTATGGAGTAATTCCAGGATTAGCCGTTAATGAAATAATTTTTTCAGGTGATAATATTCCGGCAGAGGTAACTGATGCAACAGAGCGTAGTTATGTAAGTGCTGGCGCAGGTGATTTAGTTTTAGCTTGGGGACCAGAAGGTGGATTTCTAATCGGCGTTAATGAATCCGATTATGAAAGCGCTAATGGTTTATCAACAACTTTTAATGCCAAAATTGGCAAACAAGCAAATTACATTATAAGTTTCAAAATGTACGATTTCACCAAAGGTGTTGTTTCTGCCGTTGGATCAACAAATTTGGATATTACCGATGGAGTCGCGCCAACGGGATATACTGTTGCCATTGACCAATCTTACATTAACAACAGCAACCAAACCGCACTTTCCTTTATTTTTACTGGCGCTGAAGAAAATGCAAGCTATAATTATTCAATAGAGAGTTCGGTAGGAGGCACGACTATAACAAGCACTGGAACAATTACAGCTACTAATCAACAAATTATAAATATTAATGTTACTGGTTTAAATGACGGCACATTAACTTTAACTGTTTATTTAACCGACCAAGTTGACAATCAAGGCGATGCTGTTACTGATACAGTGGTTAAAGATACAATTGTGCCAACAACATCAGATAATTACGTTGCTAAAGATAATATTTGGCAGAGTGAAGATCAAACTATTACCTTAACTCCAACTGACGCAATGTCAGGAGTAACAACAACCAAATATTGCACTGATACGAATAATAATTGCGATCCCGCAACTGATTATGTTAATCCCGTTATAATTAGTGACGAAGGCATAACTTATCTTAGATATGCTTCTACAGATAATGCTGGAAATGTTCAGGAAACAGTTTCAAGAACAGTTAAAATAGATAAAAAAGCGCCGGCAACAATAGACAATGTACCGGCTAGTTGGCAAGCAGTTGATGTCACTGTAACTTTGAGTTGTGATGATACAGCAGGCGGTAATTCAGGTTGCTTAAAAGTTTATTACACAATTGATACCACAAACCCAACAACCGCCTCATCTTTTGTTGACGAAGATAGTAATTGGCAATTCACTGTCTCAACCGATGGAAAGTATGCAATTAAATACAGAGGTGAAGATAACGCCGGCAATTTAGAGGAGATTAAAACAGCATCTGATACTCTACAGTTAGATAAAACTGCTCCAGCGACCACTGATGATGCTTCGACAGATTGGCAGAATACGAATGTGATATTTACTTTAACTGCTAATGACGATACTAGCGGCGTGGCTACAGTCTATTACTGTGTTGATCAGGCGAACGCTTGTACGCCGAACACAGCAGGAACAGAAGTTTTAGTTACCACCGAAGGCACTAATTATGTCAGATATTATTCTACAGATAATGCTGGGAACAACGAAGAAATAAATTCTGTGACAGTATTGTTAGACAAAACAACTCCTTCAACTTCTGATAATACTCCTTTAGAATGGCAGACAGCCACATTTGACATTATTTTAACCGTAACAAACGATGAGTTATCTCCGATAAAAACTTATTACACAACTGATGGTAATAATCCGACTACAGATTCAGCGCAAGGAACAATTATAGATATTAGTTTAGATGGAGAATATAGCATTAAATATTTTACTGCTGATGCGGCTGGTAATACTGAAACAGTAAAGATCGCTACAAATTTAGCAAAACTAGATGCAACCGCGCCAGAATTACAAGAAGTAACTCCAGTATCAACCCTAACAAACGACTCAACGCCTGATTATACATTTAGTTCGGATGAAACAGGAGCAATAACTTACGGAGGAAGTTGTTTAAGTGCGACTGCTAGCGCAATTATAGGCGAGAATGCAATCACTTTCAACGAATTAGAGGACGGCACATATAGCGATTGCACAATTACAGTTACTGATTCCGCCGGAAACGCAAGTACGGAATTAAGTGTTACAGAATTTGTAGTTGATTCAACCGCGCCGGAAATTACTAATTTAACTCCTGAACTTCACGATACTACTTCAGACGCAACGCCGGAAATTAGTGCACAATTTAACGAAAACGGATCAGGAGTAAATATTAACAGTGTGGGTTTAACTTTTAGCGGTGACGAATACGCTGATGATTATGCTACTAAAAGCACTGCCAGCGTAACATATACACCTCAAATTCCATTAAATCCCAACACATACGAAGCAACTGTGACTGTTGCTGATAATGCTGGCAATTCGACCACAAAAATATGGAGTTTTATAGTAAATCCAACTATAGCAAGCATTACGGTATCATCAAATAAAGCAAGTTTACCTGCTGACGGCACAAGCCAAGCATTGATAATAGCTCAAGTATTAGATAATGGTATTCCAGTAGAAGGTGCTGTAGTTAATTTTGCTGCTATAATTGGAACTTTATCTAATATTACGCTTTCAGATATAAATGGAAGAGCTACGGCAGTATTGACTTCAAATGAAGCAGGACAGACTATCGTAACTGCTTCTTATAATTCAAACAATGGATTAATTCAAGGAACGATTAATGTAAGCCTTACAGAGGTTATGATGGATATGACACCTGATCCAGTAACTACTTATAATATTCCTTTATCTGCTGGTTGGAACTTAATTTCATTGCCGTTGATACCAGAGAGCTCTGTTATTGAAGATGTTTTAGCTGATATAAGCACTAACATAGATACAGTGAAATATTATGATCCTTCAATTGAAGATTGGTTAAGTTATATTCCTGGTATCGGTGGCGATTTAATCACAATGGAAGATGGAAAAGGTTATTGGATATTTATGAAAGATGATGATGATATTTTAACTGTTAATGGTGTGGAAATGCCAGGACCAGAAGAAACCCTACCTACTTATCCTGTAATTTCAGGATGGAATTTAATAGGATTTAAGTCAGTAGATTCAGTAAAGAGTTCAACCTATCTTTCAGGAATAAGTTATATAACAGTATATGGTTATGATGGGAATTATTCTACAGTAGCCCATCCAGTCTCAGGTATAGACAATAATATGAACCCAGGTTCTGGTTATTGGCTTTATGCTAACGCAATAGGCAATATAGTGCCTTAACGAGGTATTGTACAAGAGAGAAAAGAAATAATTATGAAAATTAATAAATTACAATTATTTTTGGTGATTTTTACATTAGTTTGTCCTACGACGCTTTTGGCTATATCATCACTACCGTCAATACCTTTATTGGTATATGGCAGTGTTATTATAGATGGACAATCGGCTTCTCTTAATACAGAAATTTCAGCAGAAATAGACAATGTGGAGGTTGCTATTGCCACTATGATAAGAGAAGGCATATATTTTATTGAAATTCCTGATGGTAAAGCTAATGAAGGTAAAACTATAATGTTCAAAGTTAATGGAATTATTGATGACAATAATCAGCTTTCGGCTGTTAATATTGATACAATCCCTACTGTTAACTTTGATTTGGCCATTACTACTTCATCTTCAGAGGAAACTCCAACTCCTTCTGCTGGAGGTGGTGGTGGAGGAGGAGGCGGCGGCGGAGGAGCAACGCCTCCACCAACTTATAAAGCTGGAGATGTTAATAAAGACAATGAAGTAGATAAATATGACTTTGCTTTAATTATGGCTGCCTGGGGAAAAATCGGAGCAAATAATTCAGACTTAAATAGTGATAATAAAGTAGATAAATATGATTTTGCGCTTTTAATGTTAAATTGGAGCACGATATAAAATATATGAATAAAAATAAAATTACAATTTTAACTTTAGGATGTGTCGGAATTTTAATTGCTGGATTTGGTTTTACTAATTCAGTGGAAGCGGCAAATCCTTCAATTTATGTTTCACCGACAAGTCAAAGCAAAGAAGTAGGGGACACGTTTAATATATCTGTAAAGGTTAATCCTGCTGGACAAAAAGTTTGTATGGTTGAAGGAACATTATTATTAGATAAGCTTTCCTGTCAAAGTGTTTCTCCTAATAGTGATTTAATGGCTTCACCCGATAATAAATTAACTTGCAGCAATCTTTATTTTTCTCTTGGAATTCCAACATGCACGACAGAGAATAAAACATTATTTACGGTAACAGTAAAAGCAAAAAACGCTGGTACTGCTACGGCAAATTTTTCAGGGATTGATATTATAGGAGAAGGCGTTTCGATTTCTTCTATTTTTTCTGGCGGCACTTATACTTTAATTATTCCCGAAGAAGAAGTTATTCCTGAAGAAGAAGTAACTGTTGAAGAAGTAGTTGTACCTGTTTCTGAAACAACATCAGAAGAAGTGATAACAGAAACTGTTTCTACATCTACTATTCAAGAAGAAGAACCAAGTGAGGAACAAACCTTAACATTGACAGAACAAACAACTTTCTTAGCAGCAATTGGCAATATTTTATCCCTTGGAACTAATAATGCTTGGATAAGTCTTTTCGTAGTAGGAATAATTTTATCAATTTCAATCTATTTTATTCAAAAATCACGTCGTAAAAAATCTTAAAGGAAAAACTCATAAAAATCGCTCTTTGAGCGGTTTTTTGATAGGATGAAATTATGATAGGAAAAATAGTCGTACAAGTTATCTTGTGCGTCAAAAAAAAGGTCGGTTTCAAATTTTTCAATAATTCAAAACATTATGCAGAATCCTAAAATTAAAACAATCGGCATTAACGATTTTAGGGAGTGGAGTAATAAGAAAGAGTTAATTCTAGCGCCAGAGTTTCAAAGAAGAAAAGTGTGGAGTATAAAGGCTCGCTCCTATCTCGTTGATACCATATTAAATGGATTTCCTGTTCCCTCTATTCATATAAGACAAAAGATTGATCTCAGAACCAAAAAAACAATAAGAGAAGTGGTTGACGGTCAACAACGTATAAGGGCAATCTTAGATTATATTAACGATGAGTTCTCATTATTAAAAGTGCATAGTAAAGCTTATGGAGGTTTAAAATTCTCCGGACTTTCAAACAGGCTTAAAAAGAAATTTTTAGAGTATGACTTACCAGTAGTTTTTCTAGTTGGTGCTAATGATAGAAATGTTTTAGAGGTGTTCGGGCGAATAAATTCTTATACTATAGTATTAAACGCGCAAGAAAAACTCAATGCAGATTTTTCTGGAAAATTTAAACAGATAGTTTTTCAATTAGGTAGAGATCACTTAGAGTTTTGGCGGCAAAATAAGATCCTAACCCATCAAAGCATAATGAGAATGAAAGAGGCTGAACTTTGTTCAGAGTTGGTTATAGCAATGATTGCTGGCCTTCAGGATAGAAAAAAAATAAAATCGTATTATGAAAAATACGATGATGATTTCGTTCAAGAAAAAAAAGTTGTAGTCCGCTTCAAAAAATGCATTGACATGATCGCAAGAATATTTGGAGATAGTTTGGCAAAATCAAAATTTCGAAAAACAACCCTATTCTATAGTCTTTTTTGTGCAATTTACGATATAACATATGGCTTTCCAAAATCAACAACACCACGGGTTCAAATTAAAACAAATAAGTACAGGGCCATAAGAAAAGCACTATCTATCCTCGAAAAAGAACTTGTAGTCGAAGAACCTTCATCAAAGTACTTAAAATTTATAGATGCCTCTACTCGCCACACTACTGATCTGTCTAGAAGGAGAATAAGGCACAAGACAATTATTAGAGAAATTCTGGAAGAACTAAATGTCAATTAAAATACCTTGGGTTTATTATGCGAGTCAATCTTTTACATGTTTTAAGAGAACTGGCAAAGCAGATAGCCAGTAGTCGAAATTTAATAACGAAAGTTAGGAGAGCGGGTTTACCGGGCATTCAGGTAGAAATAGTAGCTGAATTAGCTTTTTTAAGGGTGTTTATGGCGTGGGAATGTTTTTTAGAAGAATCATTTATACGATACCTTTTGGAAGCAAAGTCACCTTCTGGGTATACTCCAAAGAGATTCGTAAAACCCCCAAATATAAAAAAAGCAATTGAAATTATATTAGGAGAAAATAGAGATTATGCTAGTTGGAACTCTGCGAGCAAAGTGAGAAATAGAGCCAAAATTTACTTTAAGGATGGCGAACCTTATGAAACAGCCATGATTACAATTACGCGTGACAGCGACGAGATGAATACAATTCGTAATAGAATTGCACATAAATCTAAAAAATCAAGAGAGAAGTTTAATGATTTAATTCTAGGAAAATTCGGACATGGAATCCAAGGAATGACACCTGGAAGATTATTGCTAAGACCAATTAGTTCTTCTTCACATATCACATTTTTTGATTATTATGTTGGAATCATTACAGTAACCAGCAGGATTATTATTCCATAATATTGTGCGACATTTATTGAGTGGAACACAGACGCTAGAGTAGAGAGCTAGTGTTTTTAATTATCTAAGTTTCTGGTAGGATAAAATATTATGAAAATAGAATACGAAGCAAAATTTACAAATATTGATAAAGACGAGATAAGATTAAAGTTGAAAAATATTGGTGCGAATCTTATTCGTTCTGAATTCTTACAAAAAAGAATTGTTTTTAATCTGCCAGAAGGACATAAACTAAAAAATGTAAATGTACCCATGGGGAAGTATGGGTTTTCCACTTGACGTGAGGTTTTACCCCACGTTATTATATATGTAGACAATGTCGCACAATGATGGTAAAGCGACGTATTGTGTATATAAACTAGACTACTTCTCTAAGACCCCTTAAAAAATGAAAAAATCAAAGATTCCAATTATTAGCCATATTCCTGATTTTTTAGATTATTGTGAAGTTGAAAAAGGTTTGGCTAATAAGACACAGGAAAATTATAAGAGATATTTAAATAAGTTTGTGTTTTGGTTGAAAAAGACAAAAAATGAAAAACTACTACCTCACCAATTTACAGCTGATGATGTTTGGACGTATCGCCTATTCCTATCTCGCTTTAATACAAACAAAGGCAAGAGCCTTAAGAAAATCACTCAGAACTACTATCTTATCGCTCTCAGAGCCCTTTTAAGCTATTTTTCATCAAAAGACATACAATCACTTCCCGCAGATAAGATAAAGCTTCCTAAAGGCACTAAAAAGGATACAGCTATTAAATTTCTTAATTTAGAGCAAATTGAAAAGTTCTTAAAATCCCCTAACAATGATACCAGGATTGGTTTAAGGGATAGGGCCATTCTAGAATCATTATTTTCAACTGGACTTAGAATCGCAGAACTTGTTGCTTTAAACAAAGAGCAATTTTCTAATATTCAAAAAAAGAAGGATTTAGAACTTTCAGTCATTGGAAAAGGTGGATCTGCTAGAACGGTGTATTTTTCAGAAAGAGCCTTAGATTGGATTAAAAAATATTTAGATAATCGTAGAGATAAAGAAAAAGCTCTATTTATCCATTATAGGGCCAAGAAGGATGCAGATAGCCGACTCACCTCTCGTTCTATTCAGCGCTTGGTTAAAAAATATGCAATTTTAGCAGGCATTCCTGTTTTTACTACTCCTCATACACTTAGACATTCCATGGCAACTGATCTTTTAAACCAAGGCGTTGATTTAAGAACTATTCAAGAATTCTTAGGTCACAGAAGTATTACTTCAACTCAAATCTATACTCATGTAACAAGTAAGCGTTTAAAAGAAATTCACCGCAAGTTCCATAGTGGGAAAAAGCTAAAAGAATAAAAAAACGCTAGTTCTCTACTCTAGTATTTTTCTCTATCCAATAAACGTCGCACAATATTAAGTGGGTATAAAGAAAAAAATAAGGCAGATTAAGCATCTGCCTGTAATTGTGAATTACAAAATTGAGAATGTTTTTGGATTACTCTTTGACTCCATTGCGATGATACCAACATGACCTACATAAGGGAGCATATTCTTTTTTCCCCCCAATAATTATTACCTGTTTCTTGTCAGCTTTAGCTTCTCGCCATGAAGTAAATGAAGCTTCTTCTTCATGACAGCCTTCACAAACCGCTTTTAATTTGAAGACTTTTTCCGCTTTGGCAAGAATGGATGGCATTGGTCCAAATGGTTTTCTATTGGAATCCGTATCAAGCCCACCAACGATTATGTTTATGCCAAGGCAAGCAAGTTCATCAATGAAATCAATAATCTCATCTGAAAAGAATTGTGCTTCATCAAAAGCAGCAACCTTAATTCCATCATTTTCCAAATCTGTTTTTATTTTTGTTCTTAATTCTAGTGATAAATAAGGGTTTATAATCACCGCTTCTATTTTTCGTTTTGAATGAGAATTAAGGCAAGATCCTTTAGATCTTGTATCAGTGCTAGGTCTAAAGGCTCGAATCTTTAGTCCTGCAATTTCTGCTTTTTCCAGTTCTTCTATAATCCTATTAGTTTTACTAGCGAACATGGGTCCAGTAAAAACCACTATTTTTCCATTTTTTGTCATTTTTCATACCTCTTATTTTTGATTTTTTTAATGTTCTAAAAATCTTGTTCAGTTTAACAAGCTCAAGAGATTATTGCAAATAATAATAGAAAAGCACTAGTTTTCTACCCTAGCGTTATGTTAAAAAATCAAAATAAAAAAACCGTTAGCTTTATTGTAACGGTTTCTATTTGAAATTTTTTTAAATCTCTTTTTTTATCTTTTTTTCTAAGAATTCTTTTGCGCCAGGATTGGTCATTGAAGCTAAAAGCTTTCGAGCAAGCCTTTCGTAAAAATCCCTGATATCATGCCACTCACCATCAATTTCAATACCACAAGGGTTATCTAAATGAGCAGCCAGAAAAAGAGCTATTTCCATATCAGGTTCAGTCATTTTTTTTCACTTGCACTATGTGCTGTCTATATTATAGATATTTTTCCAAAAATGTCAAGGAAGAATAAAATACTGATTTCATGAATCAATATATAAAACCAATTTGATTATGTAACCTTTCTTGGTTAAAGTTACATATTATATTAGTGTATACACAATACAATGTATCAAGAAAGCAACCAGGAATTAAAGATATTGGTCGAACAAGCTCAAAATGGCAACAAAGATGCTTTTAAAAAGATATTCGACAGCTTGAGTGACAGGTTTTTTGCCTATATTTTTTCTCGTACCTCAAATAGAGATGATGCGCTAGATATTTGTCAGGAAACATTTATTGATCTTTGGAAATCTTTAAAAAGATTTAGATACAAGTCAGATCAATCATTTAATGGCTTTATATTCACAATAATCAAACGCAAGCTTTATCACTATTACAAGAATAAGCAAAAAATCATTTCCTTAGATAAACTAGATGAAAAACAATTAGCTCAACCAATAGAAGAACAAAATGACTATGAATACATATTGCAACATATAGATACACTTACATCTGGGAACCAAGACATTATAAGATTGCGTTATTGGTCTCAAATGACATTTAATGAAATTGCAGCTGTCCTAAATATTACAGAATCAGCTGCTAAAGTAAGGCATCACAGAGCTTTACAAAAATTAAAGATTAATTTTAAAAAAAACAGCTATGTCATCTAATATTGAAAAAAAACTAAAAGAAACAGCAAAAACCAATCCTTTAACTAAAGCTGAAAAAAACACGCTCTGGGCAAAAATTGAAACCAGCATTAACAAGATCAATGTTTTTAAACCATCAATTTTTGTTAATCTAACTCCAAAGTTTATTTTCGCCCTGTTAATGATCGTTGCTGTTATAGGAGCTTCTGCTGCAACAGTAGTAGCTTCAAATGATGCTGGGCCAGGAGATCTTCTCTACCCTATTGATTTAGCAATAGAAAGAGTGCGGATTGCTTTGTCAAAAGAAAAAAATAAAGATAATTTACGTTTGAAATTTGCCCAGGAAAGGCTCATGGAAGCTCAAAGAGCTTTAACCTTTCAAAATGATAATGATTCAGAAAGTATTACTATTTCAACATCAACAGAAAACAATTTTAAAAGAATAAAAAAAGCTAATAAAGTTTTACCAGCTGCCCTTAAAAGATTAGAAAAAACCAAAGACCTTCTTGAACGAAAAGGTAATGGACAAGCTGCTGAATATGTAGATGATATCATAGAAAAGCTAACAGATCTTGCAGAAAATTATGTATCTGATCTAGATGATTTTGAGATGGAAATTGAAAATGGGAATGGAAGAAAATTAGAAATAAAGAATCATCGTGATAAAATCAAAGTAAGATTTAAGTTAAATCATTCAAAAAATAAAGGAAAGGTTGTAATTTGTCATATTCCTCCAGATAATCCTGGAAACGCACATACAATAGAAGTAGCGGAACCAGCTGCACTGGCTCACCTTGATCATGGTGACTATCTTGATGAATGTGAAAATGGAGATCAAAATGAAGATCAAGATGATAACGATGATGATAATAACACCACTTCAACACTAGATATTACAGCACCAGTTGTTTCCAATATCAGCTCAAGCGTTTCTACAAACACAGCAGATATAAGTTGGAATACAGATGAAGAATCAGATTCAGTGGTTTGGTATAGTACAACTACTCCATTAATTATCTCAAACAATACCTTATTTGTTGATTCAAGTAATCTTGTAACAACTCACAGCATTTCTTTATCAAACTTAAATTCCAGCACAACTTATTATTTTATTGTTAGTTCGTTTGATTCATCTGGTAATAAAGCAACTTCAACAGAATCTTCGTTCACAACATTAACTCCAGATACCACAGCGCCAATCATTTCCAGCATCAGTTCAAGTGTTTCTACAAACACTGCAGATATAATCTGGGAAACAGATGAAGAATCAGATTCAGTGGTTTGGTACAGCACTACTACCCCATTAATTATTTCGAACAATACTTTATCTGTTGATTCAAGTGATTTGGTTACAGACCACACTATTTCTCTATTAGGTCTTAATGCCAGCACAACCCATTACTTTATTATTAGTTCAAGTGATATATCTGATAATGAAGCAACCTCAACAGAATCATCATTTACAACGCTTTAAAGTAAAAATCAAACAAGATTAATATTTTTAAAAATAATAAATGAAAACCACTACATTCTATGCAGTGGTTTTGCTGATTAGAATTAGAGCTTATGTTGCTAAAAACTAAATTATGACTATATGGATATTTAGATTTAGTAAAAAAGCACCCTTTTGGGTGCTTTTTCTAAGTCTTTTAATTTACTGCGTTCCGCCTTCAGAGGATTCTCCTCCTTCAGCTTCCTTAGTTTCTCCTCCTTCAGCTTCCTTAGTTTCTCCTTCTTCTGTTCCTGTCTCTGGGGTTTTCTCTTCTGTTCCTTCAGTTCCTGTTTCTTGTTCAGGAGTTTTAGTTTCTTCTTCTTGCATTAGTAAAATCTTGTTCATACTATTAATTCACTTATTTTTAACTTAAAAGGAAAATAAATCATTTCCTTCCTAAACGGCAATGGAAGACTAACCCCATTTAACCTAGTACTATATATCTAGATTCTATCGTGAGTTTAAAGCTATTGTCAAGTAGAACACTCGTAAATCAGACCTAATATTCTCTTTTAATAGGAAATTTTGCACATAATCTTTCAACCTCTTGCTTAGTTTCTCTAATCCTGCTGCTTTTTAATATAATGTTTTGCCTTGTTTGAAGGTCTTTTTCTTGTTCAAAAGAAATACCTGCTTGTTTTTTTAAGCTTGAAATATCTTTTAAAACAGCATTTATAAAAGAACTAATCTGCTTCATTTCTTCCTCTTTCATTCCCCTGCTAGTTATTCCAGGAGTTCCTAGTCTTAAACCTGAAGGATAGAATGGCGGATTTGGATCATTGGGAATCATGTTTCTATTAGTAACAATACCAGCTGTTTCTAAAGCTTCAGCAGCTGTATTGCCCAATATTTCAAGATTTCTTAAATCAATCATTATAAGGTGGGTATTAGTTCCTCCGGAACAAAGCTTTATTCTTTGTTCCTTTAAGGATTGGGCCAATGTTTTGGCATTTTCAACAATCTGCTTGCCATATTCAATAAATTCTGGTTTTTGAGCTTCTTTTAAAGCAACTGCAATGCCAGCAATATTGTTCTCATGGGGACCGCCCTGCAATCCTGGGAAAATAGCCCTGTTTATTTTTTGAGGCAATTCAGAATCTTTTTCTAAACCTTTTTCAGTTACCATGATCAAGGCGCCTCTTGGACCCCTTAAAGTTTTATGAGTTGTTGTATTAACGATATGGCAATAAGGCACTGGATCAGGATAAGCTCCAGCTAAAACGAGTCCAGCAACATGGGCAATATCAGCCATTAAGTAGGCATTGCATTTTTCAGCGATCTCTGAGAAACGAGCAAAATCTAAAGCTAAAGGATAAGACGTTATTCCTGCGATAATAAGGTTTGGTTTTTCTTTTAAAGCTAATCCTTCCATTTCGTCATAATCGATAAGTCCCTCTTTGTTTGTCTTGTAAAAAACATTTTCAAAAAACCTTCCTGAAAAGTTAATATTTAATCCATGGCTAATATGGCCGCCTTGATCCATTCTTAAAGCCATGATTTTATCATTAGGATTTAAAACAGCCATGTATACTGCGCAGTTTGCAGGACTGCCAGATAAAGCCTGGACATTAACAAACGGAACTTTAAAAGCTTTTTTAGCCCGTTCTTGGCACAATATTTCTAACTTATCAAAGTTTTCCTGGCCCTGATAATAACGTTTATTTGGATAACCCTCACAATATTTATCTTGAAGCATTGAACCAACCACTTCTCTAACTGCATAAGAACTATGATTTTCTGAAGGAATCATCATTAAAGTGGTTTCCTGCCTTTTTATTTCTTTTTTAATAAGTTCTTGTACTTGAAAATCTGTTTTTTTTAAATACTCCACATTTTTAGGTTGAATATTATTTATCTTAAAGCAGTTTTTTTAAAATATGATACATTGTCTTGGTCTACACCTTTGTAAACAAAATCATCAAAAATCACTGGAACAATTTTTTGAATATGTTTTAATAAATCACACATAATTTTCCGAATTTCCCAATGCGCTGCCCTGTCAGTTCTTAAGGAAAATATATGGCGCCATTGCCTGAAATTCGCAGAAACAATTATCTGGGATTTAGTCCCAATTGGAAGAATTTGGCGAGCATCTTGGGGAGACCAACCAGCTTTTCGCAGAGATCTATAAAAATTCTCACACTCATTAAACATATCAGTCATAGACATTTCTTTTCCATCCTCTAGTTTAACTTTTTCATTTTCATTTTTATGAGGTGGAACTACAAATTTTACTTGAAATTTTTTCAAATCCACACCCTCGCCTTTTTTAGAATAATCAACATAACGAGTTGATTCTTGAGAAAACGCACACAAACGATGCCTAACTAATTCATGAGTAAATCCACGGGAAACATTATTAAATTGAACTGTCATATTACTATGTTCGATCACACTTTCATGGCCTCTTTTAAGAATCATTTGAATAAACTTTTTTGCTGTTTCTTCATTAATTTCATCTTTCTTGGACTGATAACAAGTCCTGCCCCCTTCTTCAATTCTTAATAATTGCTCTTTTAATTCTTTTTCTGGAGTTAAAATTATAAAGCTACCCGCATTTTTAAGTATTTTCATATTTTGAATTTTTAAATAATATGCTTCATTTTATCAACCCCTTTCATTATGTCAAAAAATTGTCCTTAATCCAAAAATCGCCTCAATGGCGATTTTTGTTTTAAAATTCAAAGAAGATTTAACTACTCTTCTTTACTTTCTTCGTTTTCTTCTTCTTCGTCTTGAAGAAATCTAAACTTTAAAACCATTGTTTTAAGACCCATTAATGAGATTTGCAGAAAACCATTTTAAAGATTTTTTGCAACTTATTAACAAGGTCTGGTTTATAAAAAATTCTGCGCGACTAACTCGCAAAACCTTTACTCAACAGGATTATATTTCACCCAATATTATTGTCAAGAACAGATTATACAAGTCAAAAAGAGGCTCTTGAAAAATGCCTCTTTTGATTTTAATAAATTTATTTAAAAACAAAGCTCGTCAGAAAAGTCTTGGTGACCACGATTCGGCTGGCACTTATACTCATCAACAATAACTGCTCCTAATTCCCAACTCTCATCCGCATAATGAGCCTGAGCAATTTTCTTTCTAACCCTGACAGAATCATCTCTTAGACCTTCATAAATAGCTTGTACAAACCAAACACCATCTTTTCCATCTAATACACTAATCTTTAATTCTTCACAAATATCTTCAGTACAATCTCCCCAGGTTTGGATAATTAAATTGTGGGCAGTTTCTTGTGATAAAATAGGTCTAGAAATTTCTTTAAGTTCATTATTTTCAACTATTAAAACTTTTGTTTTTCCAACTGATGGTTGTGCAGAAAATGGTTCCCATGGATATCTATCAGCATAGTTAAGCTCAACCTTTCCTTCATAAACAGAAATGTTTTGTGGTGCAACTCTGTCTCCTAAAAGAACTGCATTTGCACCAATTGCCTGTTCTGTTTGAGAATCTTTCAAAGCAGCTGCAACATAAAAAAATGTGCCACTGCCTCCTGGTTCATGAACCAAAAGAAAAGCAGCATCATCAAAACCATCATTATTTAAATCACCAATGGCAGGCTTACCCCATGCAGTTGTTTTAATCTTTGTTGCTGAACCAGGCGTAATCTCTTGTTCTGATTTTCCATCTATTAATGTGTATGAAGTGCCTTCAATAGTATAACTTGCATTTAAAGGATCAAAAACAACTTCAGGTGAATTAAACATCTGCTCATAAATAAAAAATCCAGCTACGATAATAACAATTAAGATAATAATATTCTTAAAGTTCATAATATCCTCATTTTTATGGTAGCATTTTGCTTCTTTAAAAGAAATAATATTTATTCAATATCTTCCTTTTCTAAACGGTAATATCTGTTTCCTTGCTCAAATTCTTCTAAGACATGGGCTGTCATACCAACAAGCCGGGAAATAATAAAAAATGCTTTTCCAGATTTCCAATTAAAACCAAGCTGCAGCATTCCAGCTGCCATAGCTCCATCAATATTTAAAGGAATTTTTTTACCTTTATTCTCCTCTATTTTTCTCTCAATATTATAAGCTAACTCAAAATAAGGAGAGGAAAGTTCTAGTGCTTTTGCCTTTTCAAAGATTGCTCTGGCTCTTGGATCTTCTCGTTTAAAAACCTTATGTCCAAATCCTGGAATAAACTTTTTTCTCTCTTGAAAATCTCTAACAATATCTTCTGCTGATTTACCAGAACCAAATACTTGAGCTGCTTTTTCAACAGCTCCTCCATGTTTTTCTCCTATAGCCAAAACACCAGAAGCTAAAGCCGTATTAAAGGAGTTGCCAGTTGAAGCCACGATTCTTGGTATAAAGATTGAAGGAGGTGAAATTCCATTTTCAACTGCAGCCACTAAAATACTTTCTAATAATTGTTTTTCATTCTCTTTTGGCAAATCTCCTCTTACTAATAGAAATATCATTTCAGAAAAGGAATGATTCTTAATAAGTTCAACTAACTCATGGCCTCTGATTAAGTGTTTGCCATCTTTTGTTTGACTGATTTTAGTTCTAAACTTCATATTATTTTAATATTTTTTTAATTAATACTGGTATTTCTTCTGGAGTACGGGCAACTAAGCCTCCTGCTTTTTTAAGATGTTTAATTTTTGAATCTGCAGAACCCTTGCCTTCACTTACAATAGCTCCAGCATGGCCCAAAACAGTATCTTGAGGCAGGTTTTTTGAAAACTGACCAGCAATTAAAGCTATTATTGGTTTGGTAATGATACCTTGTTCCATAGCGTTAGCTAATTTTTCTTCATACACTCCCCCAACCTCTCCAAAAATAACCAATGCTTTTGTTTGTTTATCTTTTTCAAATTCTAAAGCAATATCTAAAAAATCAGATCCTACAAACAAATCCCCTCCAATTCCTACAACAGTGCTCTGCCCTAATCCAGCATCAGTCAGAATACGGGAAATTTCAGCTGTCATACCGCCGCTTTTTGAAATGATCCCAACAGGACCAGGACTAAAAACTCTGTCAGCTATACCAGAACTGCCAATACTTCCTACCTTGCCTTTTTTAGGAGAAATAATGCCGATAGAGCTTGGTCCAACAATTCTTACATCGTGTTCTTTAACTGACTGTATCATCTTGGCAACTGAAAAAACAGGAACCTTTTCTGTTAATATGTTAATCAAAGGAATCTTGTTGAAGATAGCTTCTAACGCAGCATCTAAAACAAATGGTGCTGGCACTACAATCAAAGCAGTATTTATGTCAGGATGCTTTGCTAGTGCTTCTCTGACTGTGTCAAAAACCTTAACTCCTTCTGCCTCCATACCGCCCTTGCCAGGCGTTACTCCAGCTAATACTTTAGTGCCGTAAGAAAGCATTTCTTTAGTTGCTCGAGAGCCTTCTTTTCCTGTAATTCCTTGAACTAATACTTTTGTATTTTTATCAACTAGAATGCTCATTTTTTTTAATTAAATTAACTAATATTTTAGCTGTTTCTGACATTGGTATTTCAGGGCCAAATAAATGAAAATCATATCCATCTTTCTTAGCAACATCCTTTAACATTTCAAAAGCTTCTTCTCTTCTTGGACCATCTCTTCTTACAACGATAGGATAAGCTGGTTTTGGTTTTATTTTTTTTAAACCTTGAACAAAGCCAAGCATAGTTTCATAAATATCAGTGAAATTAGCTGTTCCTCCCACTGTCCAGCATCCTTTCAGCCGCGGTTTTGATAAGATTTTGATCGTTAATTCTTCTACTAGTGAAGCAGGAGGATTTCCAGAATATTCAACATAATTAGCAGGATTTCCACCGCACTTTAATAAAGCATCAAGATTAATCATAGATGCTCCTCCTCCAGAAGCTATAATAGCAATATCACCTGGCAATTCTAAAAAAGGTCTTTTTTTAGGATTAACTACATGATCATCTAATATTACTTTTGCATCTCCTGCTATGAAGCTATTATCTTTAAGCTGAAACAAAGGATTAATCTCTACTAATAAAGCTTTTTCTTTTTCAAAGATTTGCCAAAGAGATTTAATTATTTTTTTTAATTCTGAACTAGAGCCAATCTTAGATTGAAAAATAATGTCTCTTAAATAAAAATCTGACAAACCAAAAGAAAGCTCAATTGGAAATATGTTTGCTTTTTTAATACCAGTGCCTCCTGTTTTAGAAATAGAAAGAACAGGTTTTCTTGTTTGAGTATCATAACTAAAGCTCACATAAAGTTCTTTTTTGTAAGGAATTATTTCTTCTGCCAGCAGTTCTTTTGGAAGAAATCCATTAATTGATTTTTTAAACAATTGATCTTTTTTTGAAAGAAATTCTTTTTCACTTTTTACAAATAAAATTCCCCCTTTCTTTTTTCTATCCCCTGCTGGAACCTGGGACTTTAAAATAAAAGGGGTTTTGAAACAAAGTTCTGGTGTGTGTTTGTCAATGAGCTTTGCTTTGGGAACTGCAATTCCATATTGCTTGAAGATTTCTTTTCCTTGATATTCTAATAGTTTCATAAAGCTAAAAACAATGGATTATTGATAATAGTTCTATGATATAAATTTTTAAAATTTTGTGCAAATTATTTATTTATCCTACTAAAAAATCGCCTTGCAGACGATTTTTAATTCTTCATAAGTTTTAATATCTTGCTACTTTGTATTTTTTTTCAAAAAAAACAAACTCTTTTCCATCAATAACTTCTATTATTTTTGGCACATCTTGAAACACTTCAGAGATTTTTTTTAATTGTTCTTTCCTCATCCATACATTTCTGCCTCCTTCAAAATTCTCTACTAATCCCCCTGTTAAGTTGTTTGTTTTCATGATATAGAAATATTTGTCTTCTAAAAGATCTCCATTTTGAGAATAATCTATTTTATGCTCTATTCCAGCTAGCTCTAACTTAGCTGACAATCCTGTTTCTTCTTCTAATTCTCGAGCACCTGCTTCATAAATAGTTTCTCCCCATTGAATCTTTCCTGTTACAAATCCATGGAATCCATAATAAGGATGTTTTAATCTTTGTTGAAATAAATACTTTCTTTTATCTCCAGAATCATCTACACAAACCACCAGTACACCTGTTTTTGCCTGTTTTTCTATTTCAATATTCTCAATGTCTGTATTTAATCGATTAGCATATTCTTTGCCAGAAGCAGTTAAATCGTAAAAACCATTCTGATTCTTTTCAACAAATCTTTTTCCCATTAGTTTTTTAACATGAAAAGTAAAATGATCATTAGAAACATTTTTGGTATTTAATTCTGAAAAACGCGCCCCTTCTTTAAAAAGTAAATTTCTAAGAATGAGCTTTTGTATGTGGTGCATATTATTCAATCAATTACTTAATTCATTTTTATAATATATATAATTAAATCCTTATGTCTAGTGAAGTTAACTTCACTAATTAAATGTCTAAATATCTTCTTCTTTTTAACTTTTCAGGCAAATAGTCCTGCTCTTCTTTATAGTTGTGGTCAGGACTATATTTATAGTCTTTCCCATATTCTAAATCTTTCATTAATTGAGTTGGAGCATTGCGGATATGCAAAGGCACTGGTAAATTACCATATTTTTTAACATCTTCTGCAGCATTATTATATGCTTTATACAAAGCATTAGATTTCTTGCATTTTGCCATATAGACTACTGCCTGAGCTAAATTAACATTGCATTCAGGCATACCAATAAAATGGCATGCTCTGTAAGCAGCTACTGCCTGCTCTAATGCACGTGAATTAGCCAATCCAATATCTTCTGATGCGAAACGAACAATTCTTCTGGCAATATATAAAGGATCTTCTCCTGCTTCTAACATTCTTACTAGCCAATACAAAGAAGCATTAACATCAGAACCCCTCATTGATTTGTGCAAAGCTGAGATTATATTGTAGTGCTCTTCACCATCCTTGTCATAAAACAAATGTGATTTTTGAAAAGCCTCTTTTACAATGTCTAAAGTAATTTGCTTTTTACCTGACACAGATGCTACGTATTCAATTACATTAAGGGCTGTTCTGGCATCACCATTGCTCATCTGTGCTATGGCATTAGCTATCTTTTTATTCATTTTCAGACCCAGCTGGCCAAGGCCTTTTTCTTTGTCTTTCAAAGCTTTGTTAATAATTTTTAAGATTTCGTCTTTAGTTAATTGTTTTAAGACAAAAACCCTGCAGCGTGATAACAGTGCTCCCCTAACTTCAAAACTAGGATTTTCTGTTGTTGCTCCAATGAGCGTAATTATTCCTTTTTCAACACAAGGAAGAAGTGCATCCTGTTGTATTTTATTCCAACGATGAATCTCATCTATAAAAAGTATTGTTTTTTTACCCAAACTTTGATTATAATCTGCCTGTTTTATAATTTCACGTAGATCTTTTAATCCGCTTGAAACTGCGCTTATTTGTTTAAATTCTGATTTGGTTTGTTTGGCAATAATGAATGCTAAAGTGGTTTTGCCACTTCCTGGCGGACCCCAAAAAATCATTGAAGGTAATTTATCAGAATTAATAGCCTGCCTTAACAGCTTGCCTTTGCCAATAATTTCTTCCTGGCCAAAAAAACCAGCCAAAGACTCTGGCCTCACTCTATCAGCAAGTGGTTTGTGTTTGTTTTCAGCGTTCATAAGCACTTCAAAATATATGTCATTCTACCAAAAAATCAACCTGTAAGCTATTGACATTTTTAAAGCAATATCTTATTATCTTGTTATTAGATTATAAGTCGAAATATTTAGGATTTAGATAGAGCGACTTAACAATCGAAAGGTCGTTTCATTATAAATTTTAAACGTTTCGGATAAGTTTCAATTGAAGCTTAAATCGTGATCTTAATATACAT
This sequence comes from Patescibacteria group bacterium, assembly GCA_024238995.1. Classification (NCBI taxonomy): domain Bacteria; species Patescibacteria group bacterium. The sequence goes on along the minus strand of JANBVL010000001.1, from coordinate 58,390 downwards.
GTTTAATGATTTTAAAGATCGTCCAAAAAGAGATTTTGGTGACAGACAAATGTTTCAGGGAGATTGGAAATGTGCTGATTGTGCAAAGGAAATAAAAGAACTTCCTTTTGAACCATCAGAAGACAGACCAATTTACTGCAGAGACTGTCATGCAAAAAGAAGGCCCCCAAGAAGGGACTTCAGACGATAAACTAGAATGAATTTAAAACCCCGTAAAATTTTTACGGGGTTTTAGTTTTTCATGATTATTGATTTATTCCAATAAACGGGCTCGCCCCTCCCCAATAAGTTGGAACTTTTCCATCCCACTTTTCTATCCAGCGCAGCTCTACCACTTTAGGATTTTGCATTAATGCTCGGGCCTCAATTCTAATAGCCTCTGCTTTTCCTTGAGCTTCTGCTATCTTCTGATCAGCTTCAATTTTTATTCTTTCTAAATCTCTGTCAGCTTTAAGTTTTAATTGTTCAGCAGTAACTTTGGCTTCAATGGCATCATTAAAGGCACTTGAAAACTCAAAGTCAATAATATTAAATTCATCAACAACAATAAATCGTTCTGATAATCTTTCAAAAAGACTGCTTTTTATTTGTTCTTTTACTTCTTCTCTTTTAGTAATAAGTTCTTCAGCGGTAAATTTTGCTGTGATAGCTTTTACCACCTCTTGAATAGTAGGAGCTATAATTTTGGTATTGTAATCCTTTCCTACTTCCTGCCAAATTCTATTTACTGATTCTGGGGCTAGATGATAATTCAAAGCGATTCTAGAAGTTACTGTCTGTAAATCTTTGGAAGCTGCACTAACAGGAACTTCGTCTTTTTTGATTTTCACATCTATTTTCACTACTTTTTGGATCATAGGAATTTTAACATAAAGCCCTTCATTAAAAATTTTATCCTGGACTGCTCCAAACTGTAAAAGTATTCCTCGCTCGCCAGCCCCTATGGTGCCAAAAGTACCAAAAATAACTATAAGCGCAACTAGTACAATAATTATCTTTGACATAATTTTATCCAGATTTATCTCTGGCATTCTTGGAATCCTGCTCGTATTTGGTGGATTTATATTTATATGTTCCATTTTGATTGAGTAATTATTTTTTTAACCATCTCGACTTTCTCCATTCTACCAAAAAATCGCTTAAAGAGCGATTTTAATTTTTTACTTCTGAGCATAATTACAAATATCTCTGAAATCACAGTATTTACACTGCCAGCCTGGAATTGCATTAAAACTACTATTCTTTATTTTTTCAGCCATAGCCACTATCTCCTGTTTTTGTTTTTCTTTTTCCTGGTCGCTTCCTAAAAATGAAGTTTTTTTACCTTCTTCTAAATAATAATAACTAAGCTTAACGGGTTTCAATCCTAAAGACTGTTCAGCCGCCATCTGATAAATTAAAAGCTGTTGTTTATCTTCTGAAGATAATTTTTCTTTGTATCGCCCTGTTTTATAATCTATTATTTCAATTCCTTCTTTAATTTCATCTATTCTGTCTATTTTGCCTTTTAAAGTATTGCCAGCTATTTTAAATTTAAACGGTACTTCTAAAGCTGGATCTCCATTAATTTTGAAAACCTTAGGTTGTTCTTGAATAAATTTTTCATAAAAAGCTTTAACTATTTTTTGACCCAATTTGTAATACTCTTGTTTCTGGTTTTTTGATTCATACCAATCATCAATCCAGTTCTTTTTATATAACTCAACTAAATCAGGCAGATTTAACCCCTTTTTTTCTGTTTCTTGTTTTGCCTGTTTATCTGATGCAAATAAATTAGATTGAACAGTATTTTTCCTTCTGTCTATTAGTTTTACAAAATCATATAAAGTATTATGCATTGTTTTACCAAAAGAAAACACTGCCCTACCCTGTATTGGAATCTTTAACACATGAGCAAATTTATATTGTAAAGGGCATTTTCCAAAAGCTGCAAACTGTGAAAATGAAAGATGAGAAGGTAAATTTAAAGGAGCAATTATTTTTTTCTTCTGTTTTCTCGCAGCAACTGTGTTCACAGCTTTTACAGCCAATTCGTCGCCTTTTTTAACAAACTCCATTTCCATTAAAAATCTGGAGGGTTTTTTCTTTCTAATTCCGCCATAATTATCAGCAGAAGTTAAAAACAGCTTTTCTTTAGCTCTGGTCATTGCTACATAACAAAGCCGTCTTTCTTCTTCTAAATGAATATCACCTTCTGGAATAATTTCTTTAACCAAATTTTCTGGCATTTCAATCGGCTCTTTCCGCTCTGAAGTAGGAAATCTTCTATCAACTAGATTAACTAAAAAGACATATTTAAATTCCAAGCCCTTGGCCGAATGAATAGTCATGACGCGAACCATATCTGGACCTTGCTCTGGATCAAAGTTGAGTTTGCCTTCTTCACCCGACTCAAGCTCCATATTTAAACTTTCCATAAAGTTTTTAAGAGAAGCGTCTATATTAGCTTCTTCAAAGTTTTTTATCTTTTGATAGAATTGATTAACTAAATCTAATTCTTGTCTGCTTTCCTTATTTGATAAATACTTTAAATAACCCGAATCTTTTAAAAATGAAATTAAAACTTCTGAAACATTCTTGTTCTTTGCTGTTTCAGTATGTTTTTGAATCAGGCTTAAAACTAAATTCATTGCCTGCCCAGCTGAAGGAGAAATGCCGAATATGAGTTGAAGTTCATTTAAAGCTTCGTATAAAGATTTTGTTTTACGTCTGGCATATTGATTAATCTTTGCAATATCTTGAACTGAAATATTGAAAAAAGGGAAATTGAGAATCCTGTATAAAGCAGAGTTCTCATGATAATTGTCTAAAAGTTTAAAATAAGAAATTATGTCTAAAATAATTGGCTTAGAATACAATCCTCTGGAAGCTAAAAATTGATAAGGAAAGTTAGCTCTTTCTAGGGCTCTGGTAAAAGTGTTGGCATAGTTATTCGCTCTAACTAAAATTGCAAAATCACTAAAGGAAGTTTCTTTATTATCCTTAGATATTTCAGCTATTTTATTAATCACGCCTCCTGCTTCTTCATATAAATCTTTAAAGTGCAAATGCTCTATAATTCCTTCACCTGTTTTAGTAGCTTTTAATTTCTTGTTTATTTTACTGACATATTCCAAACGATTTGGGTCATTGGTCTTAATAAATTTATAAGATAAGTCTAATATGCTTTGAACTGAACGGTAATTTTCAATCAAAAAGACTTCTTTGGTTTTTGGAAAGCTTTTTTTAAATTGAATAATGTTGTTGAAAGAAGCGCCTCTCCACCTGTAAATCGCCTGGTCATCATCAGCACAAACTGTAAGATTATTATCGGGTAAGGATAATAATTTAACCAATTCATACTGCGCCCAGTTGGTATCTTGGAACTCATCAACTAAAATATATTTAAACTTTTTTCTGAATTTATCTAAAACAATCGGTCTGTCTTGAAACAGCTTTAAGCAATAATTAATTAAGTCGCCGAAATCCAAAGAACTGTTCTCTAAAAGCAATCTCTGATAAACGTGATAAGCTCCAGCCACTTCTTTTAATCTTTCTGTTTCCTGAGACTCTTTCAAATCAGTAAGATTAGTTTTTAAACTATCTACATACTTTAAATAATCTTGAGGGTAAACACCCTGGTCCTTACAGCGGGAAAAATGATTTATTAAAGCATGAATAAACTTGGTTTGATTTCCCAAAGGACGATAATAATTAAGGCTAAACTTTTCTAAGTTTTGACTAATCAGCGTCCAAGCTGTTGTAGGGTCTATTAATTTAAAATCAGTTGGCAAACCAATGTCTAAGGCATGGTCTCTTAAAACCCTTTCACAAAAAGAATGGAAAGTTGATATCCATAAATCTATATATCCATAAGGCAATAGTCTGTCTACTCTTTCTTCCATTTCACCAGCCGCTTTATCAGTAAAAGTAACTGCTAAAATTTCTTCTGGTTTAGCTTTTTCCTGCTCAATTAAATAAGCGATTCTTTTTGTAATAACTGTGGTTTTACCTGTACCAGCTCCTGCTACAATTAAAAGCGGTCCTTTGTCATGAGTAACCGCTTGTTTCTGCTGTTGATTTAAATTGTTGAGTAATGATAGGTCCATTTCACTATCAATTTACCCCTAAATACTATAAATGTCTATGAAAATACCTATCAATAAAGCTAAAAAAGAAAGGATAAAAATCAATCCTGAATTCCATTGTGATTTTGAAGTTAAGCTAGTTTTAACTAAGTAATGAAGAGCTAATTTTTTTTGAGATTCAATACAATCAGCTTTATCTACAGCTTCAACTAATTTATAATCCCTGACTAAGCTTGATCTCTTTCTAGCAATATTAAAACGATGACCAAAATAAAAGATAAAACCAATAGTGCCAATATACCAAGCGATTTTTACCCATGAAGGACTATATAAATTTAGTACAATAATTATTCTGTATGCAATAGTGGCGATTATGCCCATTCCAAAAAAGAACAAACGAATAGGTTTTGGACTCGGCTCAATAACTTTTAAAATTTCTTTATCTTCCATATTCTCTTATCCTACCAAAAAACCGCTATCAAAGCGATTTTTTTAGATATCTTTTGAATGAAAATTTAAGCTTAATTTTTAGATTCACAATTATTCAACCTCAAAAATTTCATATTCTATCTTTCCTTCCGGTGTTTTGATTTTTATCTTTTTCCCTTTGGATTTACCTAAGAGAGCACTTCCTATGGGTGATTCTTGAGATATTTTTCCTTTTATAATATCAGACTCTTCTGATTCTACAATTTGGAATTTTTGTTTTTTATTATTTTCTGATTTTAAGTGAACTATAGAGCCAATCTGAACTTTTCCGTTCTCTTTCTTTTTTATCACTTGAGCTTTAGATAAGATTGTCTTTAATCTGTAGATTTCTCTTTCTAAAAAGCCTTGAGAATCTTTTGCTTCATCATAAGCAGCATTTTCGCTGAGATCGCCAAAAGAAGCAGCATGCCTTATCCTTTCTGCGATTTCTTTTCTCTTCACATTTTTCAAATAATCCAATTCTTCTTTTATTTTTTTCAACCCTTCTGGGGTTAGATATTTTGTCATATGATTGATTTTCTATATTATCTAAATCAATTTCAAAAATCAATACTCTTTTTTTTGAACTCCTTCGCCGATCCATTTCAATCAGGCTTATTCATTACAAAGCTTGCAATTTTTTTAGTTAATTCGTCTTTTCCTTGGTTTGTTTTAGCTGAATATCCCAGAACTGATATATCTCGCGCTTCTTTTTGGATTAACAAAAGCTGTTTTTCCGCAACGCTTTTAGATAATTTATCAATTTTGTTTGCAACAATAATGATTTGGTGTTTATTTTCCTCAAGAATTTTTATCATATCTTTATCAAGAACAGTCAAGCCAACATTAGCATCAATAATTAAGAAAACTGCTTTAGGCCTGGCATTGGAAGATTCCACATACCAAAAAATCCTTTTGATTATTTTATTACGCTCTGATATTGAACGCTTCGCATATCCATATCCAGGAAAATCCACAAAATAGAAAGAGTCATTAATACAGAAAAAGTTCGCTTCACGTGTTTTTCCTGGCGTCTTACTTGTTTTTACAAGGTTTTTTTTACCAACTAAAGAGTTAATTACGCTTGATTTCCCCGCATTGGAGCGACCGAAAAAAGCGATGTGCGGTAAATTATCTTTCATATCATAATCACCCCCGATAACACCTTTAACAAATTCTGATTTTAATATTTTCATAATCCTATTTAATTCTATCAAAAAACCGCCTGATTAGCGATTTAGACCCAGGCCTTTTCTATCACTTATTATGGAGGTAGAACCTTCAAAACGTAATAGCTAAAGCACTTTCACAGATCTTAAGTTGCCTGATATAATGAAGAAAACCTATGTTAATTACAGAAATAAACATTAAGCTTAAGGCTGGAGCTGGAGGAAATGGAAAGGTTTCTTTTTATAAAGTAAGAAAAGGTCCAGATGGAGGAAATGGAGGAAAGGGTGGCAGTATTTTTATTGCCTCTACTTCAAACATTTACGATCTTTCTAATCTTTCAAAAGGTGCCAAAATTAAAGCAGAAAACGGTGAACATGGGATGTCAAATAAAAAAGCTGGTAAGTCTGGTGAAGATTTAATAGTTAAAGTTCCTATTGGAGCTATTATTACTGATAAGGGCTCTAAAGAGGTTCTTGAATTAGTTGATAAAAACTATCTTTTTCTCTTATGTCAGGGAGGACAAGGAGGCAAGGGCAATTGGGAATATCGTTCTTCTAAGAATGTTACGCCAATGCATGCTCAAAAAGGCTTTAAAGGCCAGGAAAGGCATTTACATATCAATCTTAAGCTTATTGCTGATTATGGCCTTATCGGCCTCCCTAATGCTGGTAAAAGCAGTTTGCTTAAAGAGATAACAAACGCTAATCCAAAAATCGGTGATTACCCTTTTACTACTCTTGAACCTAACTTAGGAGAATTAAAGAGTAAAATTATTGCTGATATTCCAGGACTTATAGAGGGGGCTTCTAAAGGAAAAGGTTTAGGGATCAAGTTTTTAAAACATATTGAAAAAGTTTCACTCTTATTCCATTGTCTTTCTTGCGAACTTAAAGAGCCTGAAAAAGGCTATCAACAAATTAGGAACGAGCTAAAGAGTTATAATCCAAAATTATTAAAGATACCAGAGATTATTCTTCTTACCAAAACAGATTTAAAATCAGAGAAAGAAGTTAAGTTAATCCTTAAAGTTTTGAAAAAACTGAAAAAACAAATATTGCCCGTTTCTATTCATGATCAAGATAGTTTGGAAAAACTAAAAACCTTTATTTCATAAATTAAAAACTTTCTTTAAAGAGCATTGATTTTCATCTTTCTCAAATTAAGAACCCGTTAGCGTCTCATCAAAAAACTAATTCCAGCCTCGTGCTGGTTTGCTAAATATGTTAAACCCGTGTGGCGTTAAATAATCAGGCTTTCTTTCGGTTCTAATATCCATCGATTCGTTAAAGGTTTCTATTAATTTCTTCTTTCTATCGCTGGAAATATTTTCCCACCATTCAGGGGAAACCACTATGTTTTCGCAATGAGAAAAAATCATTTGTGTAATAGTTTCAAGCTTTTCCTCCTCGTTAAGTTTATCAATCGAACCGATTAATATTTCCGGTGCCTGACTTTTATTTTTGTGCCAAGTAAATAATATCTCTGTCGTTCCTCTATTCGGAAAAATAGTAATTTGTATTCCTTCTTTGAATCTAGATATATCTGCTAAATTTTGAATAGATAGGCCATTAACAGTATATTCTGGATAAAAAATTGAAGATACTAGAATATTTGGCTTTAAATTAGTACTTATCCTATAAGACATAACATCTCCATAATTTTTTTCCATTAAGCTATTATCAAAAAGTGCTTTATGTCCTACTAAATCTCTAGTGCCCGCACGAAATCCTAACATAAATAAATCATATATATTTTTTTCCATAAATGGGTGGCCGGAAAATTCTTGCATAGCTTTTAACATATTAATTCTAACATATACCTCTTTTGAGAGGGCTCGATAAGCAAATAAAAAATTTTGGATTTCTTCTCCTTTATAGTCAAATAATTCTATTGGCTTGAATAACTCAGAATCATGCTTTTGGCAAAAACCAAAAAATGTAGTAACTTTATTTTTACTAACTTTTTTAAGTTCAATGACTCCTTTGTTCTTTTCTAGCTCAAAAAGACTTAATAGAACAAAACTAAGAACATGTCCATTTTTAGATATAGAATCTAAAGATCTACTATTTTGAATAGAGTGACATCTAATTATTGGTCCGGAACACGAAGAATGATCTGGGTACATGCACAGATCTTTTATATTTAGATAACCCCTTAATTTTTTATCTATTTCTTGAGTTTCTTTGTGAATGTTTTTATCTATATTCATAATTTAACTAATTTAATTAAATCTTCTTCAAGCTCATATCTAATTAAATTTGTTGCTATGTCTAATCTCTTTCTAAAATTTGGTTGAGTGCAACCATTTCCAAGAAAAAAGGGAGCAACCACACAACTTCTTTTTAGAACTAAAATAGGCTTTCTGGCTTCAACAGTTGATGCGTAATTTATAGTGTTATCTAAAAGGTATAACGGAGAAGTTCCCAAAAGAATAATTAAGTCTGGGTTACAGAGTTCTATTTCATTTCTCAGTACTTCCCTACTTTTTTTCCTATCAAAATCCCAATCCTTCCAAGATCCTTCTTTATAAACCTTTGATGCATCAGTCATATATAAAAAATCAAAATCTATTCCCCAATCGATAAGTTGATCCTTTACTCTTTTCCATTTATTAAACCCAAAATATCTATTTACTTTCATTCTATCAATAAATTCCTGATATTTTTCCTGACTGACGTTGGGAAAAAACTCTGCAGCTAAAACTATGCTACCCGCATCCTTATATATGGAATCTTGGCCAATTATTAGTGTTCTGAAGCCAGGACTTCTCAAAAAGAAACTTTTACCCCACCAAGGTAAATCCGCACCTCTTTGAGTAGGTTTATAGTCTTGATACGAAAGAAATATTTCTAAGTCTTTACTGTAATGATTCTTAGGAAACATTCTTTGAAAAACCCTTACAGGCGAACAATCATTGTAACAACTTTTGGGATAGATTTTATATTTAGCAAAAAGTTGTGCTAATGCACTGATTTTTTTCATTTTTTTAAAAACTCTTTTAACTTATTTGCTTCTTTTCTTTTGGTAAGAAAATACACTCCTTTAATTCTTTATAGATATTTGTTTTTGGAAGGACAAACCCCGTTAACTTGAGCTTAAATTCTTCTATATTACCCTTGAAAGAACAGACTTCTTTGATTTTTTGTTGGATGGGTTTTAAATCTTGCAATTCAACACCATCTACAACACTATCATATTTATGCTCATTAAAGGTTACATTCCTTGCTAGGCAAAATAGTTTCAGAACCTCCTTATCAAATAAGTAATTTTCTATTTCACGTCTAAGCAGTATTCTCCTGTGGGAATCTTTATCTAAAAAATCCTTCCTTTTTGTATCAGATAATCCATCTCTGTCTCTTAGTTGCATTATATTTACACCATTGAATGCCTTACTCAAAATAGCTAATGCCAATGAAAGATTACTGCTTACGTCAGTGCCCCCACTAGAAATAAACAAAACATCATGAAGTTTTTCTTCAAATATTTGATTATAAACAAGTGCATCCAGTCCTTGCTCTTCGCCTGAATCGTTAGGTTGTGGTTTGCCCTCACAGTAAATAATCACTCTTGGTGAGACTAAGCCAGTTATATCTTCCAACGCTGTTTGAAAAATTCTCCGCCAGTCGCCTCTAGTCATTCTGATGGGTTCGATTTTCTGTATTTTATTAAAGTAATCATGCCTTGAAAAATCTAACACTTGCGATTTCTCTCTCAACTCTTCCTGTAGAGCTCTGAGAAAGCCCACGCTATGTGTTGCTACCCAAAGCTGACAGGTATCTGGTATTAACTTTTCTACTTCAATAAGAAGCTTTCGCTGAATCGCAGTATTTAAGTGGAGCTCTGGTTCATCTATACAAAAAACCGTGTCGTTGTATGTTGGAGTTTTGACCACTAAATCAATAATTATATCGACTACCTCTTTTTCTCCAGATGAAAGATTTTCAAAAGGAAAGTCTTTCGACGATTCTTTCTCGAAATATAACTGTCCTTTCCCACCAATCACATCTCCAAGGTTTGAAATTCTAATATCTAGTATTTTGGAAATTATGTCGTTAATGTGCCCTAAAAGTTTCGCTCGCATCTTCGGGCCTGATTTACTCCCATATTGATACTCATTCCACGCCTGTCCAAGGAGTCTTTCGTAGTTTTCTTTGAGTCTACCATCTATGTCTATACTACTTCCTGGACGTGATACATCCTCAAGAGCATCTGGCTGAGACGTGATACTTGTTACATTCAAGCTGGGTGTAAACCTATATGGCGAACGAACATAAAAACTCTTTTTGTCGAATTCTCTCCCTTCATTATTTTCTATCTGCACTGCCTCATTTCTATTGTATGCCTCTGACTTTTTATCAGGGAGAATTGAATAATACAGCTTAGAAAAAAAATTCGGAGGAGGATTCCTATGAGCGCCTTTGTAATTTTTTAGCTTCTCCTCAAATGCATCAAAGATGCTACTTTTTCCACAACCATTAGGCCCAACTAAAGCAACAATTTTCTTCGGATTATCACCCAAATCGATCGTAAGATCGTCAAATCTCTTAAAATTTTTGAGCCTTACTTTTCTAATTTTCATAATTTTCTAAATTCTCTTCTTAATTTTTTCTTTAAAGTTTTTAATTTCATATTATTTTAATCTATCTTTTTTCTATATTTTTATCAAATGATTTTTTACGATTTTTAACAAAATTAAAAACCCGAACAAAAGTTCGGATTCTATATAATTTCATCTAAATATATACAAAACATAAAATGTTGCGGGGCCAGGATTCGAACCTGGATATACGGCTTCAAAGGCCGTTGTCTTACCATTGGACGACCCCGCAATATATTAAACGTTTAAAAACTCTACTATCTCTACAATCGCTAACTCCAATGGCAATTGTGGTATCGCAGCATATCTTATTTTATTTTGCGCTTCAAGAAAGGTGTTTAGAATCTTTCTTAAGTTTGCTTGTCCAAATGAAGAAACTTGGTTTTTAAGCTTTAAAATTTCTTCTTTTGTTAATCCTGATAAAAACTCTGAAGCACTATCAGGATTCCCCTCCCCCATTATTTTCAAAATCAAACCTTTTCTTAAATAGTTAATCAATGCTTTTGAAAACTCTTCTAAATCCAAACCTTTATCAGTGATTTCATTTAAATAACTTATTGCATTATGAGCTTGTTTGTTGGTTATAAACTCAGTGAATTTACTAACCATTTCAATCTCTACTAAACCAAGTAAATCTTTGATGTCTTGTTTTTTAATTTCTGACTTTGAACCATAATAAAGTATTGCAACCTGATTCAATAAATTTTCTGCATCTCTTAATGCGCCTGATGAATTCAAAGCAATAAGTTCCATTGCTGGCTTTTCAATTTTAATGCCTTCTTTTTTACAAAGGATAGATAGTCTTTTCATTATTTCATCTAAAGTTGATTTCCTAAAATCAAATCTTTGACATCTTGAAATAATTGTTGAAATCATTTTATGGATCTCTGTTGTTGCTAAAACAAAGATTGCATGAGCAGGAGGCTCTTCCAATGTTTTTAAAAGAGCGTTAGAAGCATCTTTTGAAAGCTGATGAGCTTCATCTAAAATAAATACCTTATACTTTGATTTTGCTGGAGCAAAATGAATGCCATCTTTTAATTCTCTTATATCATCAATTCCTCTATGCGATGCTGCATCAATCTCAATTAAATCCATTGCCCTTCCTTTTACAATTTCATTACAAGAGGAACATTTATTACAAGGTTCAAATTCTCCCTGTTTTCTGTTCTCACAATTAACAGCTTTTGCTAATAACCTGGCTATTGTTGTTTTTCCTGTTCCCTTTGGTCCTGAAAATAAATAAGCATGAGAAATTGTTTCATTGGAAATTGCATTATTTAAAGTCTGAACAACGTGTTCCTGCCCAATGATTTCAGAAAAACTCTGTGGTCTGTATTTTCTATATAAAACAAGTGACATAATTACCTTTTAAACACTACGAATTTATAACCTAAGAAGTTCCAGGCAGCACCAGCAACGGCAGCTACAATCGCTCCGATATTAGCCCATACTGAAGCAGGTAATCCAAACTGAATTCCAACAATATTAACAATAAATGAGGCAACTCCTACATTTACTGTCATTCCGACAAGAGTGACAATATAAAATTGCAATAATTCTTTCCCCATTTTTTCTGTTTCAGCTTTTTCAAAAGCCCAGAACTTATTGCCCCAGAACTTGGAAAATGTAGCAACAATAAAAGATATTGCTTTAAATAAAACAAAACCCCAGCCTGCAGCTACACCAAAAAAAGACATGAAAAGATTTAAAATTCCCAAATCAATTAAAACTGCTAACACTCCGATTAAAAGAAATTTTGCAACTTGAGGAACAAATAAGTACTTCTTCCCTATCAAATAACTAATCCAAAGCCCTAATAATGCCAGAATAGGGAAAATAATAAATAAAAACCACAATAAATCAGCAACTTCCAATCCTAAAATGCTATTCACTCCTGCTCCTGTAATCAAGCCATAAGCTATCCAGGCAACCCCTTCTCCAGATATGATAGCAAGGATAATGTCTGCTTTTTTCATAAACATATCTTAACATAAATCATTGGTAATTTAAAGAAATTTGACAATGACTTTCACCCCTGATAATTTTAAAGGCAGGTATGGAAATCATTAGTTATGCCAACAATTGCTGTACAAACCTCTTTTAGGGAAGAAATAAACGATTCCTCAAGTTTTAAATATTGAATCAGTCTGTTTCTTCCCCAAAGGAGGTTTTTTAATTTTAAGTAAATTAAAACCATTAATCTTATGAAAAACATTTTAAATACCATCGGTAATACTCCAATGGTAAGGCTAAACAAAATTAACCAGGACATTAACGCTGCTATTTGGGTTAAGTTGGAATTTTTTAACCCCGGAGGGAGCGTTAAAGATAGAATAGGAATAACAATGATTGAGGATGCAGAAAGAAAAGGATTGCTTAAGCCCGGAGGAACGATCGTTGAGCCCACTTCTGGAAACACTGGCATTGGACTGGCCTTAGTGGCCGTCTTAAAAGGATATAAAATGATTTTTACAATGCCAGATAAAATGAGCAAGGAAAAAGAATCATTACTACGGGCTTATGGAGCAAAAGTTATAAGAACTCCAACAGCCGTCTTGCCAGAAGATCCTAGAAGCTACTACAAAGTTGCTGAAAAAATTACAAAAGAAACTAAAAATGCATTCTGCCCAAATCAGTATTATAATCAGAATAATCCAAAAACTCATTATGAGACCACTGGTCCTGAAATTTGGAGAGATACAAACGGAATGATAACGCATTTTGTTGCGGGTATGGGAACTGGTGGCACGATAAGTGGTGCAGGTAAATACTTAAAAAACAAAAATCCAAATATCAAAATAATTGGTGCCGATCCAGAAGGCTCTATATTTCATCACGAATTTTACAAAACAAAGGGTAAAATCCATACATATAAAACAGAAGGCATTGGCGAAGATTTTATTCCTGACACAATTAACCTTGAAATAGTAGATGAGATTATAACGGTAAACGATAAAAATGCATTTTTAACAACCAGGAGACTGGCAAAAGAGGAAGGCTTGCTGGTAGGAGGATCATCGGGTGCCGCTGCCTTTGCAGCTCTTAAAATAGCAAAGAATTTAGATAAAAATGATGTAATCGTTGTGCTCTTTCCAGATACTGGAAGGAATTACCTAAGCACCATTTTTAATGATGAGTGGATGCTTAAAAACGATTTCTTATAGCGAGAAATCCCCGAAAGAATAATAATTAATAGTAAATAAGAAAAAATATCTAAGCATAAACCTATTCTAATTTTAATTAATCTGATAAAATAAGTTAAACTATGCTCAAAATATACAATACACTCTCTCGCAAAAAAGAAGTCTTTAAACCTTTGAAACAAGGAAGAGTTGGGCTTTATACATGTGGTCCAACAGTGTATTTGTTTGCTCATATTGGCAACCTAAGAACATATATTTTTGAAGACATTTTAAAAAGAGTTTTAAAATACAATAAATTTAAAGTAAAGCATGTAATGAATATTACTGATGTTGGACATTTAACCTCTGATGCTGACACAGGAGAAGATAAAATGTTAAAAGCTTTGAAAAGAGAAGGCAAAGAACTGAACAAAAAATCAATGTTTGAAATAGCTGATTTTTACACAAAAACTTTTAAAAAAGATTTAAAAAACTTAAACATTTCAGAGCCCGATATATGGTGCAAAGTAACAGACTATATCAAAGAACAAATTGATATGATAAAAAAGCTTGTTAAAAATGGCTATGCTTATGAAACTAATTCAGCTGTATATTTTGACACTTTAAAATTAAAAGAATACACAGAGCTGGCAAAACTAGATTTAAAAGGAATGCAGGAAGGTATAAGTGTTGATAAAAAAACAGATAAAAAAAATCCAACTGATTTTGCCCTATGGTTAAAGCTTATTGGAGAACACAAAAACCATATTATGAATTGGGATTCTCCTTGGGGCAAAGGATTTCCTGGATGGCATATTGAATGTTCTGCAATGAGTATAAAGCATTTAGGAAAAGAATTTGATATTCATTGTGGTGGAATAGATCACATTCCAGTTCACCACAGCAATGAACGTGCTCAAAATATTGGTGCTTTAAACAAACCAGCAGTAAAGATATGGATGCATGGTGAGTTTTTAATCTTAAAACAAGGAAGAATGGGTAAGTCAGAAGGAAACATTATTATTTTAGATGATTTAATTAAAAAAGACTTTAATCCCCTAGCCTACAGGTATTTAACTTTAAACGCCCACTATCGTTCAAAGCTTACCTTTTCACTTGAAGACTTAAAATCAGCTCAAAATGCACTAGACAATCTTTATGAAAAGATAAGAATAATTAAATCAGAGAATACAAAACCAACTGCAAAGATTGAAACTGATTACAAAGAAGAGTTTTTAAAAAACATTAACGATGATTTAAACATGCCCAAAGCCCTAGCTTTAACTTGGGATCTCGTAAAAGATAAAAATATTTCTTCAAAAGAAAAATACAAGCTTTTGTTGGATTTTGATAAAATCTTTGGTTTAGGGTTAGACAAGGTAAAAGAAATACAAGTTCCTAAAAAAATTAAAGATTTAGCTAAAGAAAGAGAACAATTAAGAAGTGAAAATAAATGGCAAGAAGCTGATGAAATCAGAAAACGAATAGAAAAGTTAGGTTATAAGATTGAGGATACTAACAAAGGAACTAAAGTAAAAAAACTTTAATCTTCTTCAATTACTTTTTCTACCCATTTTAAGATGTCTTTGGTAAGAATGTTTTTAAAGCTTTTCTCAAGTGAAAAACCATTATCTTTTTTCTCAGCCCTATACTTTTCACAAACTTTATAAAATTCTAAAACTTCATTTGTTACGCTCTGCCATGAATATTGCTCTACTTCTTTAATTCCTCTTTCTGATATTTTCCTTCTTAAATCAGGATACCTAATTAACAACTCTATTTTCTTGGCCAAATTAACATAATCTCTTGGCTTGGTTAAAAACCTGCCTGATGATTTATTTTTCAATAATTCTCTGTATCCCTGATTTCCAAAAGCAACAACGGGAGTTCCACATGCCATTGCTTCTAACAAAACCAAACCAAAACTTTCTCTGAAAAGTGCTGGGCTGATGTAAATATCAGCTGTTTTGTAATATCTTGCTATTCCTTTTGTAATTCTTCCTTCAAAAATAACTTCTTTTAGATTATGTTTTTTAACATAATCTTTACACTCGTTCTCTAAAGGTCCATCCCCAACAATAATCAGTCTTAAATTAGAAAAATTCTTATTTAAAATTTTAAAAGCTTTTAAAAGATATATTAATCCTTTTCTTTCTTCGATTCTTCCAACAAACAAAAGATTAATTTTATCATCAGAATATTTTTCAATTTTTGAAACATTAGGATTAAACTCATTTAAATCAATGCCATTAGGAATAACAATCTTAGGTCCTTTATAGAATTTAAAATAATTTAGAATTAAAGGAGCTACTCCTATTACCCCATCTATTTTCCACTGACAGATTTTATTTAAAAGATACAAAAAACTAGGAAAATGTTTTAAAAATGTGCTTCCTTCCATGTTGGCATGAAAAGTTAAGACGTTTAAAGTGCCTGAAGCAGCAGGACTGATTAAAATCTGAAGAACTGAAGGAAAACCAAAATTATGAAAATGTAGAACATCAAACTTTTCTCTTTTTAAAACTCTTTCAATTGAAATAGGATTAAAATTAATATCAAAATCAGCCTGAGTGCCGCTAAAATCCATTGGAATAGAAGTTCCCAATAAAATTACGTCTTTCCCATAGTTCTCTGACCTTTTTCTTCTTGGAACAATAATTTTTGTACTGTGGCCTTTGCTTTTAAGCTCTTTGGAAAGTCCCAAAATATGTCTTTTTACCCCTCCGGGCTGGGAAAATGTATGAAAGCTAATTAATCCTATTTTCATATTAAACAAGTTAATAGAAAATTTTATCAAAAAAATCAAATTCTTGCCAATTAATAGCTATCATGTTAAAAATGAATTGAGCATGGCAAATGAATTACCAAGTAAATTACCTCCTCAATCTATTGAAGCAGAGCAATCGGTTTTAGGATGTTTAATGATTGATAAATCAACAATTATTAAAGTTGCTGATTTTCTAAAACCAGAGGATTTTTACAAAAAATCTCACCAAGAAGTTTATAAAGTATGTTTAGACCTTTTTGAAAAAGATGAGGCAATTGATTTTTTATCAATATCAAACAGGTTAAAAGACAAAAAGCTTTTAGATGACATTGGAGGAAACGTTTACTTAACTGAACTTATAAATACGGTTCCAACACCCGCTCATGTTCTTAATTATGCCAAAATAGTTTCAAGAAAAAAGGTTTTAAGAGATTTAATTGATGCATCACAAGAAATAGCCCGCTTGGGTTATGACGAAAAAGAAGATACAGACACTCTTTTGGACAAGGCTGAAAGAGAGATTTTCAGCATTGCCCAAAAAAGTTTGTCCCAGGATTTTGTATTAGTAAAAGACGATTTAGAAGAAGCGTTTGAAAGAATTGACCAGCTATCAAAACACAAAGGAGGGTTAAGGGGGCTTGCCAGCGGGCTTGCTGATTTAGACAATCTTTTAGCTGGTTTTCAAAAATCTGACTTGTTAATTTTAGCTGCCAGGCCAAGTTTAGGAAAAAGCGCTCTAGCTTTAAACTTTGCTTATAATATTGCAATTCAACAAAAAATTCCTGTTGGCATATTTTCTTTAGAAATGTCAAAAGACCAAGTAATTGACAGATTGATTTCAAGTATTTCTGGAGTTGATCTCTGGAGATTAAGAACAGGAAGACTATCAAGCGAAGGAGAAGATAATGACTTTACAAGAATCCAGCAAGCTTTAGCGGTTTTATCAGATGCTCCAATCTATATTCATGATTCACTATGTTCTAATGTTCTGCAAATGAAAGCAATGTCTAGAAGACTTCAAGCTAAAAAAGGATTAGGATTGATTATAATTGATTATTTACAGCTTATGGAGCCAATGGATGCATACGCCAACCCTGTACAGCAAGTATCAGAAAACTCCCGAGCTTTAAAATCTTTAGCTCGGGAAATGAACATTCCTGTTTTAGTTGTATCACAATTGTCACGAGCAGTTGAACAACGTTCTCCTCAGATTCCAAGATTATCTGATTTGCGCCAAAGCGGAACAATTGAACAAGATGCTGATGTTGTTATGTTTATTTATAAAGAAGATAGATACAGGCCTGAAACATCACGCAAAAACATTGCTGATTTAATTATTGCCAAGCACCGTAATGGCCCTATTGGAAGAGTTGAGCTGTACTTTGATGAAGCAAGGGTAAGCTTTAGAACCTTGGAAAAAATCCACGAAGAATAATAAACTATGAATTATTCGCCAACAATTCAAAAACTGATTGATTTGCTTTCTAATTTCCCGACAGTCGGGCCCAAAACAGCTGCCCGTTTTGTTTTTTATCTCTTAAAAACTGACAAAAAAGAAGTTGATGAATTAATTTTGTCGATTTCAAACTTAAAAAGAAACATTAAAACTTGTTCATTATGTTTTAATTCTTTTGAATCAAAAAACAGCCAGCTTTGTGAGATATGCTCAAATCCTTCACGCAGTAAAAATTTGCTTTGTATTGTTGAAAAAGAAACTGATTTAAAAGCTTTAGAAAAAATTAAAAAATATAAAGGAAGATACTTTGTTTTAGGAGGAACAGTTTCACTTTTGAAAAAGCAAAGGGATAAAAAGCTAAAAATAGAACAGCTCAAAAAGATGATAAAAGATAATTCTGAAATTAAAGAAATTATCATTGCCACTAATTCAAACACTGAAGGAGAAGCAACTGCTTTGTTTTTAGAAAGAGAGCTCAATCCCTTAAATAAAAAAATCACTCGTTTAGCACGAGGATTGCCCGTGGGAGGAGAATTAGAATACGCTGATGGGGCAACCCTCAAAAGTGCTTTGGAAGATAGAAAATAAAAAAAGCCTTGATGTTATTTCTTAAAAAAGATTAATCAAGGCTCTTTAGAAATGAGGAAAAGTGATTATTTCATATTCTTCATCGTCAACTATTTCTTTGTCGATCTTCATTGACATTAGATTCACCAGTTCATCGCGGCTTATTAGTTCGACATGCTTTATTTCTCTCTGTGGTGTTGCTTGTTCAGAATTTAACACAAGCGTATCTGCTTCCTCTTTTTTTAAAAAAAAGGTAGCTTCGATTTTACCATCTTTTCCAATATATCTAGTTCTAGTTGCTATAATTTTGTTTTTGTTTTTTTTCAATTTTTTCATCTCTTACCCATTCTTTGAATGGGCGAACTAATTACTAACCCCAACAGATTAATGGCTAATAATTAATTCGCCCACTCAAAGGTTTTTCTTTTCCTTTTAATTTTTAAAGGTTCTGTGCTAAAAAAAATCTCCCAGTTTTTAGCTGGGAGGTTCAGTTTCAGAAGTAATTTATTCTTTTATATTCTTACAAGTTGATATCTTCTGTTTGTTCTAAAACCTCCCAACATTGTCAGGATAATAGTAAAAACATTTAACAGAGTCTTCTGTATCAAAGGATTTAAAACACTATTTATTTTATTGACTAATTTTTTCAACATATTTAAAAATATCAAAAATAAAAAAGGGTGTCAATGTGGATTACTTTTATTATTTTGTTTCTATCTTAGTTATTTCAACTTCAGTATAACGCTGCCTGTGGCCTTTTTTCTTTTTATATGTTTTTCCTTTTCTAAAAACAACAATCTTTTTCCCTTTTCCTTGCTTTAATATTTTTCCAACAACTTTGGCGCTTTTAACCAAAGGATCGCCTATCTCTAGTTTTTTTGATTTTTCCAATAATAAAACTTCTTTGAAAGTTACCTCACTCCCCTCTTTTTTATCAAGTTTTTCAATTTTTATTTTATCTCCTGGTGAAACTAAATATTGTTTTCCACCAGTTTTAATTACTGCTAACATATTAGTCTTTTAATTGTTTAGGTTTATCTTGCTTAACTTCTAATAATCTTTCAACCCTGTCTGAAAATAAATTTAGACGCTTTTCAGAATTATCATATGAAGAAGTTGCGTTTTTTAAATGACTCCCAAGCTTTCTGAAATCATTCATAAGCTTTGAAGCATCTTGATTAATTCTGTTTAATCTTTTTAAAATACCTTGAGTTTTCTTTGAAATCTGAGTATCTTTAAACCATTGTTCAAATGCACGAAGCGTTAAATAGATTGTGTTTGGTGAAGTTAAAACTACTTTCTTTTTCCAAGCATAATCAGCAACTCCTCGTTCTCTTAAATTAAACATTATCTCATAATAGATTGCTTCGGCTGGAATATACATCAGAGCAAAATCAACTGTGCCTTCAGATGGAATTATATATTTTGAACTTATCTCATCAACCCTTAATTTTAAATCTCTTAAAAAACTTTGCTCAAAACTTTTTCTCTCATCATCTGTATTAGAATAAATCATTCTTTCAAAATTATCTGAAGAAAACTTTGAATCAATTGGCAACAATTTATTATCAGGAAGTTTTAAAATTGCATCAACTTGTTCTCCTGACGAAAATGTGTGCTGGCTTTTCCATAATTCAGCAGGATAGTGCTGGGTTAAAATGTAATTTAATGATGCTTCTCCCCACTGACCTCTTAATTTTGGAGATTTAAAGATTTCCTGAAAAGAAGAAACACTTTCTACTTTTTTATAGATTTGTTTTAAATCTTCGCGAAGATGAGTGGTTTGCTCTGTAAAGGACTTTATCTGGCCATGAAAGCTCTCTGAAGACTTAATCTGGCTGTTTTTCACTTCTTTCATTTGATTAGTCAACAGGTCAGTCAAGCGTCTCTCAATATCCCTTATCTCATTATTCTGTCCCTGATCAACTTTGCTTGTCTTAATATAAAGGAAAATAGCTCCTGACCAGCCAATGAAAGCTAAAAGTCCAATTAAAATAAAAAAGAGATCAGTCATCATATATACTTTACCCCACCGATAAAGCTGAGTCAACTATTTTAATAAAAAAAATAGTTGTAGTAAATACAACAATTATAAAAAGTGGGACTATCTTTTCTGATAAATCTATTGATCTTATCTGTCGAAAAGATAGTCCCTGTGGGTTTTCTTTTGCCCAACGTTTTTACTAGTCGCTTGTCTTTTTTGACTTGACTAGTTACATGTCCATCTGTCTAGTATTTACACTATAGCAAATCTTTAAAATTTTGTCAAGGTCTTTGTTTTACCTAAAATAAAGCTCAGAAATCACAAAAAGAACATAGATTCCAAGTAAAAACAAAGCTTCTAGCTCAGTCACTTTCCGTTCACTTCTTACAAAACTAATAAAGGATAAACTGGCAATTAAGGTAAAAATAATTCCTATCAAATAAGGGGAAAAATCAATAATTGCAAATGGTGAAATCAATCCTACAAGGCCTAAAACTAAAGTAGCATTAATAACAACTGATCCCATTATACCGCCGAGAATCATTGTTTTGTGTCCCATTTTAATTGCCTTTATTTCAAAAGCTATTTCAGGAAGAGAGGTCCCTAAAGCCACCAAAGACGCTCCAATAACCATTAATGATAAGTTAAAAGTCTCAGCTAATTGTGAAGCAGAAAAAACAATTCCTTCAGCGCTTAACAAAAGCATGGCAGTTGCAGCTAAAAAAATAAACATGTCTTTTACAAATATTTTGAAATGATGCCATCCTTTTAATTGATTATTAAACACTTTTCTAAATCTTTCTTCCTCAGCTATAAGCCGAGCAAAATAAAAAACTAAAGCTACCAATAAAATCAGTCCGTCTACTCTAGAAAACATGCCGTCAAGTATCAATAACAAAGGCAAAAGACTGTAAAGCGCAACGTATAAAGCAGATTTTTGCAAAACCCTTCCTTTGACATGCAAATCTTTGCCAAATAGCGCTCCAAGCGCCACCATAACAGTAAGGGCAACGATATTAGAGCCGATGATAACCCCAAAAGGGAGTTCAGGCTTTTTAGCAATAGCTGACGTAATGCCAATAAAAATCTCAGGCAAAGAAGTTGCAAAAGCCATTAAAAAGGAGGCTACTATAAATTCTCTTAATTTTAGAAACTGGGCAATTCTGATAAGCGCTTTAACTACCCACATTCCAGAGCGCACTAAAATAAAAGAAGAAACAATAAAAATAGAAATATATATCCAGGTCATTATCTTAAAAAGTATATTAATTCATATATTATACCAAAAACAAAAACGAAAACTAAAGGAAAAACTAACAAAGATTTTTTTACTTCCTTTTTTTTCAATAAAAGACTCCTATACATTAATAAAATCAAAGTTCCATCAATGCCAAGAACTATTGCTCCAACCAAACCTATAACGTGAATAAAGCTTTTAAATCCTAAAATGAAAAGTCCCAGGGGAATAAAACAAGTTAGAAACCAAGCTAAATTCTTATCCATTCTAAAATCATACCAGAGGATTTTTTTAAGAGTCAGTCCTATGGCAATAAAAGAAGTGAAAGTTGTTAAAATTCCTAAAAACAAAGCCAGGCTGACTACTCCATCGCCCAAATAATTTTTTAATCCTATTAATGCTGATTCTGTTGTCAGAGGGCCTGTAATGCCCCAAATCAGATAGATAAAAAAAAGATAAATTATTATTGGAATTATAGTAGCAATAATAATTACCTTCTTAAGCAGTTTTTTATTCTTCCTCAGCATTTCTTCGGCTTCAGGAATCAAAGCAGCCCCCCACAAAGAAAAAAGAATGGGACCATAGGGCAAAAATAATGCTGATAATTTAAAATCTGTTTTAAAATTCAAGGGAAAAACTGTAAAATTAGCCACGTTTATGAAATCATTAGCTTTCAAAAAAATTGCAAATAGAATCAAAAAGAATAAAATTAATGACCAAAACTCTATTTTAGCTATTGCTTTAATGCCAAAGAGAATTAAAGCTGCTCCTAAGAAAAAATAAAGATAGCTGTAAAAAGAAGCACTGCCTCCAAAAACTGGAGAAAGTAAGCTGTTTAAAAACTCTCCGCCCACAATAAGATAAGCCAAGATTGATCCAGATATTCCAAAAACCGTAGAGAACATGGTTATTTTTTTTGCCCATTCACCTAGATGCAATTTTGCAAACCCAGGCAAACGCTTAAAATCAGGCGTGGCTAATGCCAATTCTCCAAAGATTAAATGAATTGTCATTACAATGGCTCCTAAAACTAAAAAATAACCAAGTATCAATAAATAGCCTGTTTTTGAGGCTATATAGGGCAAAGAGAACAAGCCAACCCCTATAATAGTGCCCGATAATGTAGCTACTGGATAAATAATCTTTTTAAATGAATTAGTCATATTGTTTTTTTGTTATAAAATACCACTTGGTAGCTTCAATTAAAGTTACATTAAGCGCTCCCAGTCCTAAAATTATCTGCCAGTCAAAAAGGTTTAAAGGAACTGTCTTTAAAAGAATTTGTAAAAAGGGAAGGTAAAGAGCAAGTAATAACATTGCAATACCAAAAATCCAGGCAAAGACTAAGAACTTATTGGAAAAGGGATTAATGTGCCAAAGATTTCTTCGTAAGCTTTTACAGGAAAAAACATAAAATAACGAGTCAATAGTTAATCCAGCAAAGATTATTGACCTAATGTGGGGAATTTCATAGCCAGAATATTTTATCAGCCACAAGAAAAGACCTAAAAGTAAAATATCAGTAATCAATCCAATAATGAAAATTAAAACTTTCATTTCTTTGGTTAAAAGAGGGGCATTGTGGCCATGAGATTTTCGCTTCATTAAATGTTTTTCTTTCGGCTCAAAAGCTAAAGAAATACCTGGCAAGCCGTCTTCAATTAAATTAACCCATAAAATCTGAACAGCTGTGATAGGTAAAGGAAAATTCAGAAAAATACTGAATCCAATTAAAATCACTTCTGTAAAGCTGTCGCTTAAAAGATAAGTAATTACCTTTCTAATATTGTCTAAAATTAACCTTCCTTCTTCAACTGCTTTTACAATTACTGAAAAACTGTTATTTAAAAGAACCATATCTGAAGTTTCTTTCGCCACCTCAGTGCCAGAACCAATCGCTATTCCAATGTCTGCTTTTTTTAAAGCTGGGGCGTCATTAATACCATCCCCTGTCATTGCCACAACCTCTCCTTGCTCTTGCCAAGCCTCAACAATCCTTGTTTTGTGTTTTGGTTCAACCCGGGCATAGATTCTGATTTTTTTTAAAACTTCTTTGAATTTCTCATCTGTTAATTTATCCAGCTCTTTTCCTTCTAAAATATTTTCTTCTTTTGTTGGGAAGCCCAATTCACGGGCTACTGCTTTTGCTGTTAGCTTATGGTCACCAGTGATAATAATTGTTTTTATTCCTGCTTGTTTGCAAACCCTGATTGCTTCTTTTACATCCTTTCTTAAAGGATCTTTTATGGTGACAAAACCAGTGAAAATGAGGCTGTGAACTTCTTTTTCTAGATTTTCAGTCATTGAATCAATGTTCTTAATTTTTCTGTAACTTGATGCTACTATTCTCAGGCCTGCGCCAGTTAATTTTTCAAGCTGTTCATTAATAGTTTCTAATCTTTTCTCAGTTAACTTTAATTTCTTGCCTTTTAATTCAATGTATTGAGAACGGTCTAAAACTCTCTCTGGCGCACCAGAGACGTACAGAAATCTTCCGTCTTTTTTCTGAATTACTGCTCCAACAAACTTATTAATTGGATTAAAAGGGATTTCAGCTATTTTGCTTTTGCGAAAATTTAATCCATAAGCTTTAATTCCTTTTTCAATGCCAGCTTTAAGAAGAGCTTTGTCAGTAGGTCTTCCCCTGAAAATCCATTCTTCTTTTGGACTCTTAGAATTTTCAATAAATGCCTCGGAAGTGAAAGAGGCAATCTTTAAAGGGAAAAATTCTGTTTTTTTACTTTGATCCTTCTGCAGAATTTGATTTACTGTTAACACATCAGAAACTACCATTTTCCCTTCAGTTAAGGTTGCTGTTTTATCAGTACATATAATTGAAGTACTTCCTAATGTTTCAGCCGAAGACAGCTTCCTGACTAATCCTCCTTTTTTCAAAATCTTTTGCATGCCCAGTGCCAAAACAACAGTCATTGCTGCTGGCAGACCTTCGGGAATAGCTGCTACAGCAACTGCCACAGCAGTAATAAACATTTCAATAAAATCAAATCCTTTTATAATTCCTTCAATAAAAATAAAAACACAAATTAATGCAATTACTACACCAACAACCTTTGAAAAACTTGCTAATTTTTTCTGATAAGGCGTTTTCTCTTCTTTTGTCTCTCTAATCATTTCAGCTATTTTCCCTATTTCAGTTTGGGCCCCTGTTTCAACAATCAATACTTTCGCTTTTCCATCTTCAACAATTGTTCCCATATAAACCATGTTGTCCCTGTCAGCTAAAGGAGTTTCTTTGGGCATCACTTCTTGTTTTTTTTCTGCTGAAAGCCACTCACCAGTTAAAGCCATTTCATTAATTTTTAAAGCGTTAGATTCTATTATTCTTCCATCAGCTGGAACTATGTCTCCTGGATTTAAAACAACGACATCTCCTGGAACTAATTCTTCTAAGTTTAAAATTTTTAAATTTCCCTCTCGTAAAACTTCCGCATGGTGTTCTACCATCTTTTTTAATTTTGCTAAAGCCTGAGAAGCTTTATGTTCTTGAAAATAACCAATAATTATGTTTAAAAAAACAGCGCCGAAAATCACCACTGCGTCAGTGAATTCCTTTAATAATAAAACAACAAACCCTGCGATTACCAGAATATATGCCAGAGGGCTTTTAAATTGTTCTAAAAAGATAGCAAGTCTGGATAAGGGTTTTTCTTCTGGGAGTTTGTTTTTTCCGAATTCTAACTGGCGAAGCTTCACATCTTTTTCATCCAAGCCTTTGACAATGTTGGTTCTTAAAATCTTTTCTATCTCTTTTATTTTTAAATTGTGCCAGAAAAAATTAGCCATTAAACCATTTTAGCTTAAAGTGAAAACAAAAAAAAGCGGATTAAACTTCTTAAGCTTTTTAAAACATCAAATATTAATTAACCAAACACCAATATCTTTTCACTTTCTTCAACCATCTTGAGTAAGTCTGACATTGTAGATATTGGACAGACTTTAGTTCCTTTTTTTTACGAACTTTTAAACAGGTTCCACATGCACAGATTTCTCCTTTCAGATTTTGATATTCAGCAATCCTATGAGAAATATCAAATTTGTCTGTGTCAGGAACACTGTCAATTTCTGTTCCTTCATTCATCAAAAAAACCTTTACCTGATGGTTTGCCTTAAGGGCAGTGATACCGAAACGGAAAGTGTTTCAAACATGCTCTGGTTTGTTTGATTGCAATACAATTCCTATTTTCATATGTTCACACTATTGTGTTGTTATTTAATATAGATAAACGTAGATTTAAGCAGATACTTGTGGCCCCAAGGGGAATCGAACCCCTGTTACTTGGTTGAGAACCAGGCGTCCTGGCCGCTAGACGATGGGGCCATTTAACCCAATCTAACACAACATTTTAAAATTTCAAACCTATTGTCCTGTTATTTCTTTAACAATCTTGTTCATCTGCATTTCGCTTGAACCATCAACTAAAATAATGTCATTTTCTTCAATTATGTCTTGGAGTTTTAATTTGCCTTGGTCAACAGCATCAAACTCAAAAACTTGTTCACTTTTCATTCCTTTTTCAAATGCGCCTTTTGCAATAAACTTAGCGCGCTGGCCAAATACAAATAATAAATCCGCATTTTTAGCCACTCTTTCCCCTATTGCTTCATGAGCTTCAATTGTGTATTTCCCAATATTAAGAACATCCCCTAAAACCGCGATTTTGCGGTTATATCCTTGAAGTTTGCCTAAAACTTCAATTGCTTCAATCATTGAAAAAACACTGGATGATGCACTGTCATCTAAAACCCAACTATTTTTGATTCCTTTAATTAATTTCATCCTTCCATCTAAGGGCAGATAGTTTTTAAAAGCTTCTGAAATTTTTACTAAATTCAAATCAAAAACGCTTGCCACACATCCAGCAGCCAAAGCAGAATAAATCTGTTCTTTACCAAATGCATTCTTTAACCAAACAGGAACAATTTTGCCTTTATAATTTATTTTAAAATTAGTTCCACCATTTAATTTAATATCACTTGCTCTAAAATCTGCCTCTTTCTGCAAGCCAAACCTTAAAGTATTGAATTTCTTTAAATCCCCTATTTCTCGTGATGTTTCATCATCAAAATTTAAAACCAAATTAGTATTTTCAGGCAGGTTTTCAACTAATTTCCTAGTATTTTCAATAGGTTCTCTTTCACCAGCAAAAAAATCACTATCACAAGGAATATCACCTACGTTAGTAATAACCAATATTGCTTGTTCTGAATTTTTTAAAAAAAACTCATAATCAAATATTTCTTTATCTTCTGTTTTAAAGACTAAAACTTCTTTCCCAATTTTAAAATACGGATTTAAAATCTTTATAATCGTATTAAAAACACTTTGATTCGTTCTACCCACAACTAAAACAATCTTTTGCTTTTTAAAAATGAATTTAATTTTTGAAATAATATTATTCATAATCTGGTGGAATTTGATAATAATTAATAATATAGTCTGCTAAATCTTTAAACACTGGAATAGTAGAATATTCTGCTGTTCTTGTTTTTGGATTATCAAGCTTAACCATAACTAGAAATTTAGGATTAAAAGCAGGAGCAAAACCAATAAAAGTCTGGATTGTTTTGTCAGAATAACCTGATTTTTTAACACCTAAAGCAGAATAAGCAACCTGGGCAGTGCCTGTTTTGCCAGCAACAAAATATCCTGGAATTTTAGCTGATTGGGCAAAACCATTTTCAACCACGCTTACTAACATTGCAGTAACCTGAGATGCTGTCTTAGAAGAAATAATTTGTTCTTGTTCAGTCTCAGCATGATTCTTAATTTCCTTATCAGAAGATATGGAACTTTCTACTAAATAAGGATTTATTAATTTACCGCCATTGGCAATAGCACAATATGCTCTTACCAGTTGAATTGGCGTCATTTCTATTCCCTGACCAAATGAAGCTGTAGCTAGATTTATGTCCCTGGCTGTTCTAAGTTCATTATTTTGTGAATAAACTTCCTGTATATCTATTTTAGTTGGTTCAAAAAACCCGAATTTATCAACATATTTTAAAAATAAATTAGGGCCAAGCTCTCTTTGAACAAAAATAGCTCCAGTATTAATTGATTTTTCAAGCACCTCAGTCATAGTAGGTTCATGTTCATAAATTCTCTTGTTATAGTTGTAAATAGTATCACTGCCAATTGTTATTGAACCCGTATCAGTATAAGTAGTTTTTGGCGTTACTTTTTCTTCTTCTAAAGCTGCTGCCATTGTTATTGGTTTGAAAACAGAACCTGGTTCAAATAATGCCTGAGTAGATCTATTTTTAAAAACAGCCAGATCTCCTGCATACTGCTGATAATAATTAGGGTCAAAATTATCAACATCAGCCATTGCTAAAATTCTACCAGAATAAGGTTCTATAACAATTATCTGGCCTTTTTCAGCATCTAAATCTTTTTTTACTTTTTCAAGCAATCTTTCTGCCTCATACTGAATATTATAATCAATTGTTAAAACCAAATCATCTCCTTTTTTATCTTGGTCAAGCCCTATTTTCCCTTGCAAAGCTTCATCATAAAACTGTTCTAATCCGTACTGGCCTGTTCCTTCAGCGCTCAAAAAACCAATCACTTGCGAGGCTAATCCTATTTGAGGGTAATATCTTTCTTTTTGCTCGCTAAGAAAAACACCCTCTAAATCTAAATCAGTTATTTTTTGAGCCTCTTCTTTAGTTAATTTTTTTTTAATTAAAGAATAAGAGCTGTTTATTGTTAATTTTTCAAGTATAAAGTCTTTTTCCAAGCCAAGTATTTCACTGAAAACTTGAGCTGTTTTTTCAATGTCTTGAATTTTTTTAGGGTTTACAAAAATAAAAGGCAGGTCAATGTTAATAGCTAAAGCTTCTTTGTTTTTTAAAAAAATCTCTCCTCTATCAGCCTGAAAATTTTCGAAAGAAGCAAAAAGCCCTTGAGACAAGGCTTTATTTAAATCACCCTCTAAAATCTGAAGAGATACCAAGCGACCAGTAACAGCGCCTGAAACAAATAAAAATAATATAAAGATGAAATTAATCCTCCAGTTCTTCATTTAATGTTAAAAGGTTAAATTAACGAAGCCTGCTTGCAATAGAACCCTCTACTATCTTTATATATTTTACATTATTTGTTTTTACAAAACCACTGTTCTTTGCCAGGATTTGATCAATGTGAGACAAAGAATTCATTTTTGAAAAATCTATGTCCAAAAATTTATTGTTGTTTGAAAGAGAATTAAGTTGTTTTTGAAAAGAACCGAGCAGGTATCTGTCTTTGGCCAAACCTCCTACCTGGACAATGTATATTGAAACTAAAGCGAAAATTAAAGCAATTAAAATAATGTGGTAATTTTTCAAACCTGTTTTTAACGCAAGTATTTTAGTCATATATTTTTAAATTTTTACTGCTGCTCGAAGTTTGGCACTTCTTGAGCGCGGGTTATTAATTATCTCTTCTTTGCTCGGCTTTATTGGTTTTTTTGTTAAAATATTTAATGATTTTTGATTTTTAAAAAAGTTTTTCACAATTCTGTCTTCTAAAGAATGGAACGATATTACAACTAATCTTCCTCCTTTTTCTAAAACTTCTAATGCATCGGGTAAAGCTTGTCTTATATTATTCAGCTCGTCATTAACAGTTATTCTTAATGCCTGAAAAGTTCTGGTTGCAAAATGAATTCTTTTATGTTGGTACCATAAAGGTACGGCTTTTTTAATGATTTCAACTAAATCAAATGTTGTTTTAATGAGTTTTGTTTTTCTCTGTTCTATAATGTTTTTGGCAATTCTTTTACCAAACTTTTCTTGGGAATATTTTTTTAAAATCTTTTCAATATCTTTTTCTGACCATTGGCTTACAATTTCTTCAGCTGTTAGTTTTGTTAAATCAATATTGTATCTCATATCAAGTGGCTCATTTTTTTTAAAGCTGAATCCCCTGCCTGATTTTTCCAAATGCCAACTTGAGAATCCTAAGTCTAACAAAATTCCAGAAACTGATTCAAAATTATTTTCCTTAACAATTTTTTTTAAATTGCTATAAGAATCATTTATTAAAACTAATCTATCAATGTTTTTAGAAACTGCCTTCCTATGCAATTCTTTGTCTAATTCTATTGCCAGCACTTTTCCTTTTGGCTTGTTTTCTTTTAAAATATCTATGCTGTGTCCGCCTAGACCAAATGTGCAATCTATAAAGTTTTCATTTGACTTAGAATCTAAGTATTTTAAAACTTGTTTTTTAAGAACGCTTTTGTGCATCTACACTCCTAGTTCTTCTAATCTTGATGCCATGTCCCCAATGTCTTTTTCAGTCTTCTGTTTGTATGTATTCCATTTTGTTTTGTCCCAGACCTCAACCCTATTAGACAAACCCAATATAATTACATCTTTTTTAAGACCTGCGTATTTTTTCAAATAATCAGGGATCAATACCCTTCCAAGCTTATCAAGATTAACATCAACTGCTCCAGCCAACATTATTCTTATAAATCCCCTGGCATCTGTTTTGCTGCTTGGCAAGCTTTCTAGTTTTTTAGCTACTTTACCCCACTCTGCAATTGGATAAACAACTAAACAGGTATCTATTCCTTTAGTAACAATTGCTTTTTTACCCAAGCTTTTTCTAAATTTAGAAGGAATAGCTAATCTCTTCTTGTGATCAATTGTGTACAAGTATTCACCAATAAACATAGTTATCCACAGAGATGGGTGTTTATTAACATACTTATCCACAATTTCCCACCTGATTGTATTTTATCTTTAAAAATATATACAGGTCAAGCGAAAATCAATTTATGTTAAAATGAATATAAAAACAGTGAATTTTCCACAGGAAATCCACAGGTATGATATTAAAATTAATATTTTAGGGCTTTTATGTAAAATTAGAAAGAAAAAAGCACGTAGTAATAAACTATCAATTAATGACATTCTACGTGCTACATTTATATATAGGAATATGTTCAATAGTGTTCTGGAAATAATGGTGTTTCTTGTCCATTGATTGACATCACAAGATCCTTTTTCATAAGCCTACCACCGCAGATTACGGTATCAGCTCCTCCCCAATAAATATAAAGGGAGTCTTCACCAGGATCAACGGCAGCGCAGCTAAAAACAACATTAGGAATAGCACCAACAATTTCATATCTTTCTTCTGGCCACAGTATGGGTTCTGGATGAATATAGAGAATCTTTGTAGGATTTTCTAAATCAAGCACTGCAAACCCAAGAGAATACGACCTGTGAAGAAGATAAGAATATCTTGTTGTTTCCTTGTCCCAACGATGAACAATATGGGTAATCAAGAGCCAACCTTTGGGAGTTTTTATTGGTGGCCCAGCAATCCCAATTTTGTCGGGAATATTGCCAGTATTAGGGTCAGGATACCAATCTTCTTTTCTTATCAGAATTTGGCTATTCTGCCAGCCATTTTTTAATGACAATTCTCTTGTCCGAGATATCCATATGTGCGGAGTTTTTCTGTGGACTAGATATACAAAACCTTTAATTGGTTCAGGAAAAATAGAAGCATCTTTATCCTCTTGGTTAAATGGAATACCAATCCATTTAAATTCAAGGAAGTTTTTTGTTTTCCAGATACCCACTCTTCCACCTTTTTCTGAGCAAACTGTTGCGAAAACGTAGTAACAACCATCGATCCATTTTACGATTCGTGGATCTTCAATTCCCTTTGTACAATGGTCGTTAAATCCACATTTTAGTACTGGCTTGTCCAGTACATACCACTCTATTCCATCAATACTTAAAGCTAATCCGCAATTAGACATTGATTGATCTTCAGTATGAGCAGCACGAAAGAGCATTTTGTATAGGCCGTCATCATCAATAATAACCCCGCAGTTAAACATACTCTTATTTTTCCAATGAATCTGGTCTGGTACCAACAAAGGATTATTCTTAAATCTTTCAATTCGTATTGTTTTTTTCAAATCTGTATTCTCCTTTTGTTTTATATTTAAAAGAGCTAATAAATTAGCTCACTAAAATAACAATAGTCCTGTCCTGAAAAGATGTCAAATGGCAAGTTGAAAAGTTAGATTTTATAAAAAACTTGACATTTTGATATATTGTAGTTATAGTTTACTAAGTAAACTAATACCAGTTTACAGAAAGTGAAAAAGATGGAAGAAAGACTGAATCACAACAAAATCAGAGAAGCAATCATGAAAAAAAACGGAAACTACGGATTCATAGGAGAATTCGTTAAGGTTCCAAGCGGAGAGGTTTTGGCTCTCGTAGAGTGTAAATATAAACAATTCCATATCTACCTTAACGGAACCAAGGCATACCCACAAGCATTTGATTACGCGAGTACCTTTAATAAAAAAGGAGTAGCTCGCGTAAAAAAAGATGGAGAGGAATTCTTCATCAACTTCAAAGGCGAAAGAGTTTAGACTCTCTCACCCACCCCGATATGGTTTTTTCCATATCGGTATTTTTTTATGAGAAAATTAAGCCCAAGATAGCAACCCTCTGTTTTAAATATTAAGTAAAACAACAACTAAATTTTCATTATATTCTCTCCTGCAATTAATCCAGTAACTGCGGCTCCCACTATTCCCCTGCTTACTCCAGCTCCATCTCCAATTGCATAAACAAAAGGAGTGCTTGTTCTCATGTTTTTATCAATTTTTAGTTTCAAAGAATAAAACTTTATTTCTGGAGCATAAATCAAGGTTGAATCTTCATTCACGCCTGGTAAAAATTTATTTAGCTGCTCCAGGGCATCTAAAATATTCTCTATTACTCTTCCAGGATAAGCCAAACTTATATCACCAGGAATGGCTGTCTTTAAGGTGGGCTGAACTAATTTATTATTCTTAATTCTATTTTCAGTGCTTCTTCTGCCCATCCTTAAATCTTTTAACCTTTGAACAATCGGATTATTTCCACCAAGTTTTGTTGTTAATCTTGCCAAATCTCTTCCCCATTCATTTGGGTTTTTAAAAGGTTCGGTAAATCTATAGTTTCCCAATAAGGCAAAATTTGTATTATTTGATTTTTCTTTGTTTCTACTATGTCCATTAACTAAACAAAAGTCCCCATAACTTTCTCTTATCACCCAGCCATGAGGGCAGACACAAAACGTTCTTAAACAGTCATCGTATTTTTTGGTAACAATTCTAAGCTTTGGGCCATAGACTACTGAAGTTATTTCTTTCATTATTGAGGCTGGCACTTCAACCCTAACCCCAACATCAATAAACTTTACCTTGTTATTGACTTCAAAATCATATTTCTTGGTCCATTTTTCAAGAAATTCTGACCCTTCTCTTCCTACGGCAATAATTAAGGTCTTGTAATGATACTCTTTTCCTTTTGCTGTTCTTATTTTTTTCTCTCTTGGATTAATGTCTAAAACTGTTTCTTGACTAAATATCTCAACATTTTTCTCTCTTAAATAATTCTCAATGCTTTTTATAATTTTAGGCAGCCTATCACTTCCCAAGTGCCTTTGTTTTACTGGCACAAACTCTATTCCAACCCGATTGGCTTTTTCAAGCAACTTGTTAATTTTTACTTTGTCTTCGCCATAAATCTCATTAGGAGGTCCATGTCTTAAAAAAATATTTTCTACTTCTTCCATTTTTCCTGTTAGATAATCTTTGTCAAAAAGACTAAAATCTCCCCCAACCGTGTAGCTTGAAGAATACTTAGGGTTTACAAAATTCAGCTTTCCGTCAGACAAACCGCCTGCCCCTCCAATACCAGAAGTTATATTACAGGGTGAACATTTGGGACAATGAGTATTGGTTAAATCGCTAGGACATGTTCTTTTTTCAATCGGTTTTCCCATTTCAAAAATAGCAACCCTTGCTTTTCCTGCAAGTTTATAAGCAGCAAACAGGCCCCCTGGACCTGCTCCAATAATTACAACGTCATACTTCATAAATTATGGCAATGTTAAGGATTAACTTTTAATTTAAAATCTTCAGCTTCTAATTCTGCTCTATCCCCTCTTTTGATTT
Organism: Patescibacteria group bacterium; assembly: GCA_024238995.1. Classification (NCBI taxonomy): domain Bacteria; species Patescibacteria group bacterium. Next base: position 24,965 of record JANBVL010000001.1, on the reverse strand, counting down.
CATTGCTAAGCAAGGCTTTGGCAAAAACATTACCAATCTTGTCTTGAATCACCCTATTCATCTGCCTAGCTCCAAACTTAGGATCATAGCTTAGCTCCACAATTTTTTTCTTTAAACTATCAGTAATAATAAATTCAATGTCTTTTTTAGCTAAATTCTTTTTAAGCTTATTAAGTAATAGTCCTGAAATAGCTAAAAGATTTTCTTTGGTTAATACTTTAAACAAAACAACGGCATCAAAACGATTAATGAATTCTGGCCTGAATATCTTTTCTTTAAACAGATAATTTATAAGGTCTTCTCTGATTTCTTCCATTTTTTTGTTCTCTCTTAAGGCGTCAAGAATTACTAAATATCCAGCATTAGAAGTAGCAATGATAATTGTGTTTTTAAAACTAACCTTTCTTCCCAGTCCGTCAGTAAGATGCCCTTCATCTATAACCTGTAAAAACAAATTCAAAATATTTGGATGAGCTTTTTCTATTTCATCCAGTAAAACTAAAGAAAATGGATCTTCTATTACTTTAGTAGTCAGCAAACCTTCTTTATCAATAGAACCAATCAAGCGCTCTATGTCTGAAATTTCCTGGAATTCTGACATGTCTAATCGAATCATTTTCTGCTCTTTGCCAAAATAAATTTTAGTTAAAGATTTAGCTGTTTCGGTTTTACCTACTCCCGTTGGCCCTAAAAACAAAAATGCACCCATTGGCCCTTTGCGTATAGAAATATCAGTCCTAGCGCGCCTGAGAGCTTCTGCAACCTCTTTAACAGCTGTTTCCTGGTTAATTATTCGTTTATGTATCAAAGCTTCCAAATTAAGCAGTTTTTCCCTTTCTTTTGTTTCAATTTCTCCTACTGGAATTTCAGTCTTCTCAGACACAATTGCTGCAACGTGTTTTGGTAAAACTATCTTTTCTTTTATCTGGGACACATAAGAAACAACATCATCTAATAGGTCAATCGCTTTTTCTGGGAATGGAGATTCTGCTAAATATTTTTCACTAAACTTAATAATATCTCTTAGGGCTGGATAGGAAATAAATTGTTTGTATTTTACTTCTTTTTGAAAAACTAAATTCTCCAGAACTGTTAAAGACTGTTCCTGAGAGATTTCCCTTACCTCAACTTTTCCGAAAAAGGTCAAGATTGAAGGATTTTGTTCAATATATTTATGAAGCCCCTTAAAACTAGTGACAGCTATTATTCTAAACTGAGGCAGATTTAAATAAGGACTTATTATGCTTGTAATATCTAAGGCTCCAGGTCTTTGAACTCCACCAACAAAGTTGTGGAAATCATTAATAACTAAAATCACATTGCCAGCTGAAACAGCTTCATCAAATATTAAGTTTAAAACCTCTCCGGCTTGCTGGGAATTAGTGACTTGAGTAAGCAGTAATGATAAATCAAGCTCTATTATTCTTTTATAATTCAGTTCTTTTATGCTTTCTCCGAGAAAACTCTTTTTAGCCAAGTCTTCAATTATAATTCTTCTTCCGCTTCCTTGTTCTCCAACAAGCAAAACATTATTTTCCTTTTCTTTAGCTAAAGTTCTTTCTACTGCTTTAATTTCCTTCTCATGGCCAATTATCTGAGAAAAAACTCCTGCCTTAGCCCTTTCTGATAAATCAGCAGAGAATCTATCTAAATTAACAGTATAACCAGTTGACCATTCTTTGCCTAAAGAACCAGACCTTATTAAGTTTTTCCATTCAAAAAACTTTTTCCTTTCAGCTAGTTCATTTTCCACTCTTTCTAACCAATTAGATAAGTTAGAAATATCTTCTGATTTTAAATTAGTATCAATTAAGACTTGTTTAAAAACTGAATTATGTTTTGACAAAGGAGCTAATATATCAAAAAGCCTAATCCTAGAATGATTTTTATTCTTAGCATTTTCTAAAGCTTCTAACATTGAATGTTTAAAAAGTTCGCAATAAGCTGGCTTAAATTCACCTTTCTCGCTTTTTTCAACTGTATCAAGCAGCTTTTTTTCAATATCCTTAATATTTAAAAGTGCCCGAGAAAAAACAAAATTCAACTTAGGATTATTTTTTATTAAAAAATAAAGTAAGGCTGATGAAGTTGTTTTAGAAAGCCCCTTAGAACGGCAAAGCTTAATTGCACTTGAAACTGCCTTAGCTGTTTCAAATCCTAAAAACTCTGCTAAATTATATTCTTTAAGGTTTGATAAAGCTTGTTCAATAGGAACAAGTTGTTTTGGTTTTTTAAAAAAATCTAAGAAATGACTTTTTATAACAGCACTAATATATAAAACAAAAAACAAAATTGAAAAACCAAGAAGCCTTCTGCTGGTAAAAGAGAGGTAAATAAGCAAGCCCAGGAAAATAAAAAACAAAACTAAAAACAGTTTTCTAAAAATATTCCTAAATTTAAAAAACATGTTTCTCTCTAAAACCACTGCCCTATATATCTCTGTCTTTTTTAAATTAAATTGAAAGTCTGATCCCATGATAAATCCCAAAGATTAAAATTACAGGTAATATTAACCAGGTTATAAAAAACAAAACACCAAAAAAAACAACTAATACTTCAAATAAAACACCGATAATTATTAAAATCACTCTTGGAATAAAACCAAGAACCCTGGAAATTAAGTTTGAAAAAGCAACTTCAAAGTATTTTCCAAAATCAAAGCCTTTTGGATAAAACCATCTGTAATTTCTCCAAGGAGAAAAAAGTGTTTTCAAAAGCAAGCCAACAGAAAAATAATCCAATCCAAACTTAAGGTAATTGGTCCAATTCTTTAAAATAGTTTTTGAAGCATGAAAATAGTGCCACCTGATATATTCCCAAACAATATTTTGCCTTATAATAGCGATCATTTGTTAATCAATTTAATTCCTAATTCAGAAATCTTAAAACCACCTAGAATAAAAATACCTGCTCCTATTGTCCAGGCAACTAGATTCAATATATAGGGCAAGCTATCTAAGGGTAAAAGTCCTGATAACTGTTCTGATATTATCTGACCAATTTGATCAGTGCCAAAATCAGTTTCAGTTGATGTTTTAGGCTGGCCAATATCCAGCTTAATAATCTGAGGAGGCAGGTCTTTCCCTGTGAAAATATTGTAAGTTGTATAAACTGTGAATACTATTATTAACATGCCAGCTGAAAAAACCAGCCACCCTATAATTTTACTAATATCCATACTGCTATTGATTTTTTAACTATTAATATATTTTACTGTTATTTGATAACTCTTGCAAAACGGTATTTTTTAAACTGATCTCTCGTGAATTTAAAGCTAGAATACTTTTCTTTTTTTAAAATCTTTTCAATATCGCTTTTCTGTTCTGGATCAAATTCAAGATAAATAATTCCTTTTTCTTTCAAAAACTTTTTAGCAAGTTTTAAAAACTTTTTAATATGAATCAAACCATGTTTGCCTGAAAAAACAGCTTTATGAGGCTCATATTTTAAAACTGACTGCCCTACTTCACTTATTCTGTTCTCAGCTCCATAAGGAGGGTTGGCAAAAATATAGTGGTATGTTTTGTTTTTTAAGTTCTCAAATAAATCTGACTGATATATTTCGTATCTTTTTTTTGGAATTTTATTCAATTTCAAATTAATCTTAATTTGTTCTACTGCCCGATTGTCAATATCAGAAAAATCAACTTTACTCTTTTTAATATTCTTCAAAATTGATATTCCTATACATCCAGAACCAGCGAACATGTCTAGAACTTCTAAATTCCTTGTTTTTTTAATTTCTTTGATTGCCTTTTTAACCCAGAACTCTGTTTCAATTCTTGGAATAAACACACGTTTTGACAAATCAATCTCACAATTTAAAAACTTTACTTTTCCTTTAACGTATTCTTCAGGAATCTCTACTTTAAAATTATCGTGTTTTAATTCCCATAAGATATTCTCTGGTATTGGCGGAGGCTGTCTTTTAGGACTAATGCCAGGATAACGCCAGGCAGTAATTATCTTTGTTATGCTTTTATGCTTTTGATACATTAACCAAATTTCTGTTGGCCGTTTTTTGGTCCCAGCCTTCTGCATTACTGCTACAGTTCTTGGCGTAATGCCAAGCTCTTTTCTGTCTGGTTTTCGCAGCACTCTTTTTAACCTACTTTCAGATAATCCGTAAAAACGCATTTTACCTTTAACGTGTTTTGTCCAATACAGCTTTTCAATTTTAAAAACAAGCTTCATAAAACTATTCTAACAGAACACTTGCCTCCTGAACCAGTCTTTTAATCTCATTTGAGGAAAGCCCTAGTTTTTTAACAATCTGGCTTGGAGAAAATTTTAACAAATCTAAAGCCATCATCATTCTATTCTCAGCAAAAATATTCTTGTAATGAGCTTTAAACGAAGGAAGAATTGTAACAGGATAAAGCTTGTGTTTTTCAATTAAATGCTCAAGCCCCTTGTCCCTTGGATATCTCCAGCCCAAAAGACCAACACCATAACACTCACAATAACTGATTGCCTCGCTGGTAAATTTAGTGTTTGTTACTATTATTGTTTTAGAGTTTTTGAATTTAGAATTGTTGAAAATATCTAAATACCTTGCGTAATTATACAAAGCTATTTTTAAATCAACCCGTGCTCCAGCAAATGTATGATACTTGCACTCACCAATATGAAAAAACTTATCTTTTTCAGCTAAAAAATCTATCTCATAACCAGCAATACATTTGCCAGGTATGATTTGATTTATTTTAGTCTTGTAGCCATTTTTCTCAAATATTCCCGCGATGTACTTCTCAAAATCAAAACCACTAGGTCCCAGTTTCCTCATTGCCTGTTTTAAAGAAAACTTCATAGACAAAGCTGGAGATTGTTTTAAAAGCCTTTTAACTTGGCTATATATTTTAGAAGTTTTGATGTCTGGATATATGTTTTTTTCAACCTTAGAAGCTATTTTTTTTGCCAAAGAATCTGAAGCGCCTGCTCTTTTTGAAGAACGATAAACTTTGTCAAAAGAAAAAAGTTCTCTCTCCCCCCTTGAATTAACTATGTAATCTTTTTTCATTGAATAATTTGTCTTTAATTTTCTTTAATAAATAAACAAACAGCAAAGAAAGTAATATTCCAAAAAGAACATCATAAGGAAAATGAAATCCAGTATATATTACTGTAAATCCAACCAAACCTGCCAAGCCTAAAAAAACATAGCTGAGTTTATTCCTTTTTTCAAGAAAAAAAGCAAATGCCAGGCCAAAAGCAAGCATCGTGGTAGTAGAAGGAAAAGAATACTGGCTCATATGCCAAGGACCAATAATTCTAACATCAGGAAGCACTGTATATGGTCTTGGCATTTTAAAAATCAACTTAACTAAATTACCAGCAAGATAACAAAGTCCTCCTGACAGCAAAGTAAAAAACCCTGATACATCTTTTTTAAAAACAAAAAGCATTCCAGGGATTACTCCCATTGAAATGAATAAAGGAATAAAAATGTATAAAACAACAAAATCTAGATATTGATTGCCTAAAGTTTGGTTAATGAATAAAAACAAACTTTCGTTTCCAACTAGAACAATGATCATCAAGAAAATAATCAGTCCAATAAAGAATCCAACAATGGCTTTATTTATATAATTATTCATTTTATTTTTATTGCTCCTTCTTTTTTAAGTAGAGCGATTTTCTTCTCTGTTCCACCAGCAAATCCACCAATTTTACCATTTGATTTAATCACCCTGTGACACGGCACTTTAGAACTTGTATTTTTGTTTAAAACACTACCAACTGCCCGCCATGCTTTTGGATAACCGCCAGCTTCTGCCACTTCTTTATAGCTCATAACGCTGCCTTTTGGGATTTTACTAACAATATTATAGATTCTTTTTTTAAATTCGCTCATTAACTTTTGTACTTTTCTAAAGCAATTCTTAAAACTTTCATTGCTTGTTTCATTTTTGGCGCTGACAAGACAAAAGCAATTCTTACTTCATCTTTTCCTAATCCTTTGCTTGCATAAAACCCAGCAGCAGGAGCAAGCATTACTGTTTGGTTATTATATGAAAACTTAGTTAACAGCCAACGAGTAAAATCTTCAGCACTTTTAACAGGAAGTTTGACTGTTATATAAAATGCTCCTTTTGGTTTTAAACACTGGATCCCTGGGATTTCCTGCAAGCCCTCATAAACAGCATCTCTTCTTTTTTTATACTCTTTAACAATTTTCCTAGTATATGCTTTTGAATTCAATAAAAGTGGAACTGCTGCAATTTGCTCAACCATTGGTAAAGACAACCTTGCCTGGGCAAACTTTGTCACTCCAGCAATAATGTCTTTATTTTTTGAAGCCAGACATCCTATCCTGGCACCACAAGCGCTAAATCTCTTTGAAATACTGTCAAGAATCACTGCTTTGTTATGAGCTGCTTTAAAGTCCATTATTGAAAAATGCTTTTGTCCATCGTAAACAAACTCACGATAAACTTCATCAGCTAAGATGAAAAGATTATGCTTATTGGCAATATCAACAATCATTTGAAGTTCTTTTTTACTGTAAACAGTGCCAGTAGGATTAGATGGATTGCAAATTAAAATTGCCTTTGTCTTTTTACTAATCTTTTTTTCAATAGATTTTTTATCAGGTAAATGAAAGCCAGTTTTTACAAAGGTTCTAACAGGAACTAACTTCACGTTAACTATTGATCCAATGCCATTGTAATTTGTATAAAACGGCTCAAAAACAATAACTTCTTCTTCTGGGTCACAAATCGCAGAAAGAGCAAAAAATATTGCTTCACTTCCTCCGATCGTAACAACAATTTCAGATTCATTAAAATTAATACCAAAACCTTTAAAGTACTTTTTCCAGGCAGACTGAACTTCAGGAATCCCATTAGAAGGAGTGTATCTTATTATTTTCTCATTAAAATTCCTTATTTTGCTTAAAATCTGAGAAGGCGTTTTTAAATCAGGCTGACCAATGTGAAGTTCAAAAACATTTAATCCTTTTTTCTTGGCAAGCTGTAAAAGTGGCACAAATTTTCTTATTGGAGATAGTGGCGTATTAAATGCCCTTAATGAAGTTTTAAGTTTTTTAACCATAAATTATGTTATTTTTTAACATCAAAAGGTCTACCATGACCAGGGTAAACCACCATTTTTGATTTTAATAATTGTGATAATCTGTTAAGAGAATTTTCCATTTCTTCATATGAACCACCAGGCAAATCAGTTCTACCATAACCATTTTCGAAAAGCGTGTCACCAGTAAAAATAAAGTTATCTCCCAATAAACATATGCTTCCAGGAGTATGTCCTGGCGTATGAATAACTTTTAAAACAGTATTCCCAATCTTTATTTCATCTTTTTCTTTCAAAAACCCATCAGCTTCACAATTCCCAAACTGCTTTTCTTGTTCGTGGATTAAAACCTTGGCTCCTGTTTGTTTTTTAATTTCTGGCATAGCCAGAACATGATCAGGATGACAATGTGTAATTATAATGTACTTTGGAATTGCTTTTAACTGTTCAATCTCTTTTAAAATCCTTTCTGCTTCATCTCCAGGATCAATAACAATTAATTCATTTTCTGAAGCCAGTAAATAGCAATTACCTGCTAGCTCGCCTACTGCCAATTGCTTAACCTTCATGCTCTTTTAATTCAATTTTCTTTGGCTTGCTAAAAAAGAAAATGTATATAATCTCTACAATTGCCAAAGTGTTTAATACAAGCAAAACAACAAACCATCTCCTGTGATTGTTTTTTGATGCTCTCCACATGGCTACTGCTTTCCAAGGCATGGTCCATGCAAGAAATAAAAACAGAAACCATGGATTGTCTAAAAGTGACAATGTTAATTCGTTCATCATATTAATATATTTCGTAAGTTTTATTGCTTTTTAGAGCGTTTAATGCGGCCTGTTTATTATATCATTTCTTAAAAAATAGTTAAAAACACTTGGCATAACTATTGACAAATCATAGTAATATGTTATAATGAAATTATAATTAAAATAGTTTCTTCTTTTTCGAGCCCGTAGTTTAATCTTAATCAGTACTTTTTAAAAATCACCTTTAGATTGCGGGTTCAAAAAAGAAGAAAGGATTAACCAAAAACAGCCGTGCAATGCATGGCTGTTTTAATTTACCATTTTATCAAAAACTCATGATAATCATCGCCTTTAAAAATACATTTTGTTTCTTTGCAGATTGTATTTTCTTTTACTACCATTTTTATAACACTGGCAAAATAGCCTTCAAGCATCCTGCAGTGATGTTCATGCATTTTAAAATCTTTAACTTCTACAACAGTATATTTTTCTTTTTCATTTAACTCTGTTACTTTTAAATCTCCGACTGTATAGTACTTCCTCCACATTTCTGGCGCTTTTTGAGCTATTATCTTTATAGAAACAAAATATTTCGTAAATAACTTTATTATTAATGAAATCTTTGATTGATATTTACCAATTTCTTTAAACTTCTCATCATCATAATTAAACAATTGCTTAATAACTAATAAAGTTATAGCCTCTATTCCTATTGGATAAAAATTCATTGGTCTTAGGCTTTTATAGTTTACAGGATGACCAAGTTCTGCCATTTTATCCTCTACTTTTTCAAAAATACTTTCTCCTTTCTCTTCAACTACAAACTGGACATGAGCTTTGGGCGCAATTCCTCTCACCTCTCCTTTTATTCTCATTAATTCATCAGCAAGTTGTTTTGTAATTATTTCCTGCATTTAAACATTAAAAAGTGTTAAATGTGTTTTTGTTTTATTTGGATAATTACTTATCCGAGAAAGTAACTTCCTATTTGAAAATTCCCATAATTTCTTTGCAGCTAAAAAAGTATCAATAAAAGATCTATGACTTTTGACTTTTTGAAGTTCGCACTCGCCTTTAGGACTATCCCAGACATGTCTGCAGAGCCTTTTCGCGCCTTTAATATTAATCTCACCCAATTTATTTCTTCTTTTTCCACCACAAACCTTGCATTTTTGATACTGGTCAATTCTTAAAATCCAGTGAGTTTTGGCTTTTTTTCTGTTTTTTTCATTGTATGCATTAAAATATGCTGAATTTTGAATAAAATGATTATCCCAAATTTCTCTACTGGTTTTTAAATCTAAAATTCCTAATTCATTATTAACTTCTGCTAAAATATCAAAAGTTCCAGCATAAGTATTTTTATTGCTGACAACTCTTTTTTCTATTTCTTTAACTTTGACTTTATTATTATCTAACCAATCAGAAAAAGCTTGTATTGAAGGTTGTATCATATTTTCAATTTTTGGATTCTTTTCTAAAAGTATTTCTTCTATTGTGTTGTGAACCAGTGTACCCCACTGAGCTGCCTTTTCTTTCTTTTTTTCCATAACAGCAAAGCTGGGTTGATTGGCAATCCATCTTTCAAGGGCAGGTTTGGCAATAATATTACAAATTGAAGTTACCCGTGGATACCAAATACCACTTATCTCATAACCATGTTTTGATTTAAAATAATTAGGGACCATGTATTTAATCTTATCAAAAAACCGCTAATAAGGCGATTATACTGAGTAAAACCGAAGAACTTCTTTCAGTCAAAGTTTAAATAAAAAAAGAGTAATGTGGTTAAGAAAACTTATCCTTTTCCATTACTCTTACCTTTTAAGATTTCGTTTATTGATCTTTTTAATAGTTTTTCTGTCTCCTCTATTAGAGGTTCTACGTATTGAATAATATCACGCAGATCGTGATTGCCTGGGTTTTGTTCAAGAAATTTCTTTCCTACTTCTTTTCTTAGAGATATTGCGTTATCAATAATAAAATGAAGGTTGTCATTGCTTGGATCTTGCCCAAGAAGTTTCTGCCAGGCTTCTTTTTTTAGAGATTCTGCGCATCCAATAACATGACATAGATAGTCATTGTCTGAATTTCGTCTAAGAAGTTCATTCCATAATTCTTGCATTGCTGACATTTTGATTTCATCCCTTATTTCTTTGTTCTTAAAAAGAACTCTTGTTTGTTCCTTCTATTGAACTATTTATTATTGCCATATATATCAACGTTTGTCAACCAAAAACCGCCAAATTATCTTCGGCGATTTTTTTTAATAAAGATTACATCTTTACTGCTAACTGACCGCAAGCAGCTTTAATGTCTTGTCCAAAACTATATCTTTGACTTACATGCACCCCCTTTTTCTCTAGAATTTCTCTGAATTTTTTAATTCTTTGTTTTGAAGACGGCTTAAAATCTCCTGTTGGATTATATGATATTAAATTTACAAAATATAATGGTTTTTTCATTAGCTTTGCTAGCCTTTCGGCATGCTCATCTTTATCATTAACGTTATCAATCATTAAATATTCAAACATTACTTTACGTTTGGTTTTCAATATATAATTATCAACTGATTTTAAAATTTTAAAAAGTGGATATTTTTTGCTCATTGGCATAATCTTTAAACGTAGTTTATCGTCAGGAGCATGTAAAGATATGGCAAGATTAATTTGAAGTTTTTCTTTAACCAGATTATTTATTCCATCAATAATCCCAGCAGTTGAAATTGAAAAACTCCTAGCCCCTAAATTAAAACCTTGTTTATCATTTAAAACCTTGATTGATTCAATGACATTATCATAATTTAAAAAGGGCTCTCCCATTCCCATAAAAACAATGTTTGTAATTTTTTGTTTTTTCTTTTTTAAATAACGGGCGAAAAGCACTACTTGTTCAATAATTTCATCAGCCTCTAAATTTCTCTTAAATCCCATTTTCCCTGTGGCACAAAATAAACAACCCAAAGCACAGCCAACCTGAGAAGACACACAAACCGTATTTCTTTGATCTTTATGCTTCATAAGTACTGACTCAATCTTTAATCCGTCTTTTAATTCAACAAGTGCTTTAATGGTTTTTTTATCTTTTGAAAAAAACATCTTTGAATTAATTTCTAAAGAGCACTTTTCATTTAATTTTTCTCTTAAATCAAGAGATAGTGTTGTTGCTTTGCTCCAATTATCAATCAAATCAAAAAAAACAAGCCTTTTTACTTGTTTTAAACGGAACTTAGGTTCATTTTTTAAAACTTTTTCAATGCAAGAAAGATTCATTATTCCAATATTTCAAAAATCTTATTCTTCTGTCTAAAACCTTTAATCAGTCTTATTTTTGACTGCTCTGTTTTAAAATATAAGGACAAAAGAAAAATTAATCTTTTATTTACTTTTCCCTGAATTGGCTTTTCCTTTACCCTAATCTCTAAATTATTCTTTGATTTTTCAATTATTTCTTGTTTTTTTGAACCAGGAAAAACCTTAACCTTAAGCAACATTACCTTGTTTTTTATTTAATTTCAAAATTACTAAATTCTCCTTTATGCTCCTGCCAGTCAATCTTAAAATCTGATATATTGGCCAATAAAGGACCTTTTTTTGCCCAGTTAATTATTTTTTCAACCTCTTGTTTCTCTCCCTCAAAAACAGCTTCAACTCTTCCATCTTCTAAATTCTTAACCCAACCGCTTAATCCAATCTTTTGAGCTTGTTGAAAAGTGTTGTTTCTATAACCCACCCCCTGCACTCTGCCTGAAACAATGATATGAGCCCTAACTTTTTCCATGCTAAAAACCTCGTAAGTTTTTCATAATCACATAAAAAACTGCACCAATAAATGCAAAAGTAAGCAATATTATTAAAGCGTAAAAAGCTATTGAATCAACTGTGCTAACTATAAGCTCTAACATAGTAATTATTTTTAATTACAATAATTTTATTTGGCGAAAAGCCTTAACAATTTCTAGGGACTTTTTTATTCCTTTCTGGGTTAAAGAAAAATGAACCTGCGGACCTCCTTTTATTAATCCTTTTTTCCTCAAATTTCTTAGGGGTCTGTCTAATTTTCTGCTGTCAGGCCAATCAGGATATTTAAAAAAAGCAAAGGTTTTTGGAAAAAAATTAAAGCATTCATTAACTAGATCTTCAAAATTGCATTCTTTTTGTTTATTTTTAATTGAATGCATTGCAAAAACAATTAAGTCATTAATAGAGACTCTGGAATATAATTCTTGATCGAAAAAAGCCTTTTTTCTCATCTTTATTAATAATGTCATATCTAAAATGCTTTGTAAATAAAATTGTGGGCTCGATAGGAATTGAACCTATGACCTTACGGATGTGAACCGTACGCTCTGCCACTGAGCCACGAGCCCAAGTATTTTCAATAGTAATCAATTTCATTAAGCAGGTAAAGTTTGTTAAAATAGGTCTAATATGAAAGTTTTTGAGTTTCATTTTAATCCCAAATTAAAAGAGGATTTAATCTTAGATAGTTTTTGTTATGAGCCGGAAAAAGGCTATGAGAAAAAACTGGGAAATCTGTATATAGTGGGTTCTTTAAAAAATGCTTTGCCTCAGAATAAAAGACTATTAAAAAAATTGGCAGAAGTTATAAAAGAGAAACATTACAGTTCAAGAACTGGAAGCGCTGAAAGAGCGTTAAAAAATAGTTTAAAAGAAGCTAACAAGTTCTTGGATAAAATATCAAAATCAGGAGATATTAGCTGGCTGGGAAATTTAGATTTCTTTATTCTCTCAATAAAAGATTCTAAATTAAACTTTTCCAAAGTAGGAGATATAAAGCCTCTTTTAATAAGAGACGGTCAAATAACAGACATTGAAGAAAAAGTCCAGCTTGAAGGCTTAGAGCCCTATCCTTTAAAAATATTTGCCAACATTGTTTCAGGAAAATTAGCTGAAAATGATCTTCTTTGTATTTTGACAAATGAGCTTTTTAAGTTTTTCGAACAAGAAAAAATATTAAAGAAAATCACAAAGCTAAGTTCCTTTAACAATGACCAATTAAAAGGAATTTTAAATGAAAAAAAACAATCTCTAAATGAATCAAGCGGTATTTTTTTAACAATCCATTTTATTAGAGAAAAATCTTTGAGAGAAAAACAAACAATTTCTCAAGATGATTTGAAAGCTTTTTCTTTCAAAAAAATATTCAGCCCTGTTTTAAAAGTTTTTGAAAAATTACCAAAACTATCTTTTAAAAAACCAATTGCGTCCAGAAAAAAATCAACAGGGGGAAAGAGATTAAAAAGTTTTCGAATTCCCAAAATTAAATTTGAAGTTCCAAAAATTAAATTAGAACTGCCAAAAAAAAATCGTGCTTTGTTAAAGATAAACAAATTAAATCAAAAAAAAGGATTACCGTTTCATAAAAACACAATATTAGTTTCTGGTTTAATAATTATTTTAATTTTAGGCTTTGCTTTTTCTAAATTTGAACAAAAAAGAAAAATTGATATTTATGCTCAAAAATTAAAAGAAATCCAAGGAATATTAGAACTATCAGAAAGTTTTTTGATTTTAAAAGACACAAGCCCAGAAGCATTTAAAAAATCAAATTCCCTTTTAGAAGAAAGCTGGAATAAAATTCTGCCTCTTTCAAAAAACCTGTCTTTTTTACCAAAAGAATTCAGCAATCAAGTTATTGAGTTAGAGAATGAAATTTTAAGCAAGCTTTATGAATTAAATAAATTAGAAAACATTGAAAGCCCTGAATTGCTTTTTGAGTTTAATAGAAAAGAATTTGTCCCCAATAACCTAATCAGCCAGAACAATGATCTTTATTTTTTCAGTCCTTATTTAGCCAATGTTTTTATTCTAAAATCAGATAACCAAAAAAAGATTATTGAAACTGAAAAGGGAGTAAACTTAGCAACACGCCTTAATGATTCAATATTGTTCTTTTTAGAGCCGGACAAATTGATTGTTTTGAAAGATGATCAAGTTTTAAAATCCCAACTTGAACCAGCCTATCAAGAGCCTAATTTTAATAGTCTTGTTCCTTTTTATAATAATCTTTATTTTCTTGATAGAACAACGGGCCAAATAATTAAATATGGATTTTTAAAAAATCTCAACTGGGATAATCCCCTATCATGGCTGAATAAAAAACCAGAAAAAACAATTAGAGCTCAATCAATGACCATTGATTCTTCAATCTGGATTTTAAAAGAAAACCTAATTTATAAATATTATAAAGGAGAATTTAATCAGGAATTTAAAATTAATATTTTTCCTGAAACAAAAGACCTTAGTAAAATCTACACCTCGCCCAATATTCCTTATTTATATATCTTAGAACCCTTGCAAAAAAGAATAATTGTTTTAGCTAAAGACGGCCAGGTAATAAAGCAATTGCAAAGTGAGAAATTTGATAACTTATTAGATTTTTCAGTCTCTGAAAATGGAGAAACCATTTATCTGTTAAATGGTTTAAAAGTTTATAAAATAAACTTGTAAATAATCTTTAAAGTGATATAACAATAAAATTAATATGTATCTTTTACCCCTCAAAAGAAAAATATCAAGAATTGAAATAGACAAAAAAGAATCCTTAAGTTTATTTCCTAAAAAGATTATCAAGGTTTTAGAAGTTTTATCCCAAGAAAAAAATATGATAATTAAAGGCGGCTTTGCCAAAGCAATCTTGGGTCAGATTCTCAAAAACGAAGGAAAAATTAAAAAAAATATGGCTTTGGAAAATGAAAAAGATGAATTGCCTGATATTGATTTAATTCTTACCTTTACTGGAACAAAAAATAAAAGTTTGCCAGCATTAACTCAAAAAACTAAACAATTAACAGAAAAACTAAAAACAATAGAGTTTGAACTGAATAATCGGGATATTGAACTAATAAAAGGCACTCCTGAAAATGAAAGAATGATTAGGAGAATATTAGAGAGCAGAGACATAACAATTAATGAAATAGTATTAGTGCCAAAAGAAAAAGGGGGATATTGGGTCCTTTATCATACTGACAAAGCTTTAAGAGACACCATAAGCGCAGTTGGCGTAATTACACTAAACAGTCCTAATAATAGGTATTTTGATTATGGCAGAATAAGGGCAAGTTTTTATGGGTTAACCAGATTAATCAGATTCCTAACAGAGGGCAAGGTGAAATATATATACTTGCCAAGCTGGTGGATTGAAAGAACCAAAAAAAAAGCAAAAGAGGAGAACAAATTGAATCTAGGGCTTTACGGCACTATTCTTGCTCAAAAATACAAAAATTCCTTAAAGCTTCAAAAAAGATTTATGACCATTTTAAATGACTTAGGTCTGACAAGCATTAAAAATTTTAAAGATTATGAAAAGGAGCAATCACAATGGTTTGAATCAAAAATTGGTAAAAAGTTTGAAGTTGATAAAACCACTGCTTTTGAAGAAGTGCAAAAACAATATGCTGAAAAAAAGGAAAGGTACATGGGCGTAAAACAAAGAAGAAAACAGCTCCAAACAAGCTGTTCTCATTTCATAGAATCTTTCAAATGCATTTATTGTCCAGAGAATTGTAAAATCAAATATTGTTCAAAGTGCAAAAAATTAGAAGTTACCCCAAAAAAATCAGAGAAACCAGTGGGACTATATCAACTGCCCTGCAATAAAAGCTTTGTCAATTCAGATTTTTATTGGAAAAAAGATGCTTTTTATCCAAAACTTCCAGAGAAAAAAAGCTAACTTTACTTTAATTCAACTTTTGCACCAGCTGTTTCAAACTTCTTTTTCATTTCTTCAGCTTCTTCTTTTTTAACGTTTTCTTTAACCATTTGCTCGCCTGTTGCAACAGCATCAACTAAATCTTTTGAATCTTTTAATCCTTTTTGGGTAATATCTCTTACTGCTTTAATTACCTCAATCTTTTTATCACCCACTGCTGTTAAGACAATATTAAAACTTGCCTTTTCTTCAGCAGGAGCATCGCCAGGAGTATCTGCAACTGGAGCTGCAGCTGCCATCTGAGGAGCAGCTGAAACACCAAACTTATCTTCTAAAACCTTAACTAGTTCTGACAGTTCTAAAACACTCATTTTTTCAACTTCTTCAACTAATTTCTTGAATTTTGTTGGCACTTCAACTTTTTTCTCTTCTTTTTTTTCTTCTTGTTTTTTTGTTTCTTCAGCCATATTTTTAAATATTATTAATTATTGTTTTTTAATTGCGCTTAATACACAAACCAGACCTTTTAAATTAGCTTCTAATACTCTAACAAAACCAGCAATTGGAGAGGAAATACTCCCAACCAATCTTGCTAAAAGCTCTTGCCTTGATGAAAGTTGAGCTAAAACTATGAAATCTTCTGCAGATTTAAACTGGTTTTCAAAAAATCCTCCTAATATCTTTAGACTAGGGTTTCCTCTTGAAAACTCATAAACCAACTTTGCAGGAACAATTTCATCCTCATAGCCAAACACAAGAGCGATTTCACCTTTCAATCCACTAATATCATTTTCCATTCCAGCCTCTTTCAAAGCTAATTTCATCAAAGTTTTCTTAGCAACTTTTAATTCACTGTCTGATTTTTTTAAAGTTCTTCTTAATTTAGACATATTTTCTACTTTTAAACCAGAAAAATCAACGAATATCATTGTTTTTTGTTTCTTAATCTTTTCCTTTAAGCTTTCTAATTCTTTCTTTTTTTCTTTTTTTGTTTTTACCATTTTTTTAAAAAATGTGAATCTATTAACGCAAAAATCTGTGCGCGAACCACAGACTGAATAAAGCTTATTCTATTTTTTCCTCGGCAGGACTTAAATGCCTACTGTCTGTGGATGTTTTAAGTATATATTGTTTAAATAATCTGTCAATTCTTACTTTAAATATTTTGCCTTGGCAATATTGTGTTCTTCTAAAGTTTTACTGAAAATAGTTTCACCATCAAGAGCAGATAGATAATACCAATAGTCACTATTTTGAGGATATATGGCAGCCTCAATGCTTTCTAGCCCAGGATTAGATATTGGGCCTAAGGGTAAGCCCCGATACTTATAGGTATTGTATAAAGAATCAATCTCAGTTTCCTGTTTTGAGACTTTACTGCTTTTTTTGTTAGTAATATATGTAATAGTAGCATCAACTTGTAAGCCCATTCCAGCGCTTAACCTTTTCCATAAAATACCAGAAACTAT
Source organism: Patescibacteria group bacterium (assembly GCA_024238995.1). NCBI lineage: Bacteria > Patescibacteria group bacterium. The sequence continues at coordinate 8,040 of JANBVL010000001.1, read as the reverse complement.
TTTTTTATCATTTAAACTTTGAACTTCTTTCTCAATTAAAGAAGCCATTGTAATAATTTCAAAAATTGTTTTTCCTTGTTTTGTAATTTCATTTCTTAAGCTTTGACTCAGTTTTTTATTAAAATTATCAAGCATTTTTTCAACTATCCCCTCAAGCTCTTCATCATAAGCAATCTCATAAGTATCTGGAAAAAGATAACCCTCTAAACTAATGTTTTTAGGCTTATCGTTTAAAAAAATATAGTCAGAGCTAAAATCTTTTGGCTTTGGCAGATCAGTATTTATTGAATAATTGATCAAAGGAAAACCAATTAATTCAAAAAGCTCTTCTGCTTGAAACATGCCTTCATTTTCAAAATACCAGCCAATATCTCTTAGATTCCACCCTTCAGGAATTGTTATTATGGTTTTTGCTGTATCTCCAGAAATAATTTTATCTGCAACGCTTCTAATATTCATTGAAGAACTCAAAAAATACTCTCCTGCTTTAAGTTTGTTTTGACTCATTTTTAAAAGCACATAAAAATTAAAAAAGAATTTATTTTTTATTATTTCCTGGTCTTCTAAGTTATTAGCTATTTCAAAAAGGTTTTGTCCTTTTTCAACTAAAAAAAACTTGTTTTCAGTATCAATAGAATTTTTAGGGGAAAAAATTCCAAATAGAAAAATTATTAAAATAAAAAAAAGAAAATAAATTGTTATCTTTTTTGTTTTTATCATATTCTTTTATTCATCGTCTGTAACAAGAGGTACAAATACAAATCCAGAATGCTCAACTTCTTCAAAGTCAGTTTCAGAATTTTTAGTAAATACCCAGATTGAAGTTTTTATTGGAGTAACGATCTTGCCGCCTATTTTAAGTTGTTTTTTCCAGGCTAAAGGAATTTTTTTAGCTGATGCTGAAGCTAAAATTCTATCAAAAGGCGCTTCTTTTTCATAACCTTTTGAACCGTCAGCACAAACAAATTTAGCAATTCCTTTTTTAACAAAATTATATTTAACTGTATTTCTCTCTCCAAAATCCTTTAATTCTTTTACAAACTCGATGGCAAAAACTCTACCATCCTCTCCTACTATTTCAGAAAGCAAAGCAGTTGTCCAGCCAGAACCAGAACCAATATCTAAAATCTTATCACCTTTCTGAGGTTGAAGCTGTTCCAACATAAAAGCCACAACCATTGGTTGAGATATTGTCTGGCCATAGCCAATAGGCAAGGCTTGATTTAATTCAGCTAAGTTTTTTGAATCTTCAGGTAAAAAATCAATTCTTTTAATTTTTCTGAAGGCTTCAACAATTCTAGCCGTTTTTAACCAACCTTGTTTAATTAAATTATCAATCAAAGCCATATAACTACCCTACTGTAATTATTTTTCAGAATAAAGAGAAGATTTTTTAATAAGGATCTTGTAAATATTTTCAATAAAGTCACCTCCGGCATAACCAACGATAAAGCTTAGAGCTGGGCTAAATGCACCTTCTAAACTAAAACCCACATTTTGTACTGCATAAGCTGATGCAAATCCAATCATTCCAGAAATTACAACTGTTCCTAAAAAATACCCCAACTTAAAGGACACATTTTTATATGCAAATTGATGTTTAATAAAACCTGTAAGCCCTCTAACTGCTCCGCCTAAAAATCCTGCGCCTAAAATTAAATAGCTCATATATTATTATAAGATGAATTAATTATTCTAACCTTCTTAACGCTTCTACTGGTTTTAATTTTGCAGCTTGTTTAGCTGGGAAAAACCCTGCCAAGCAACCAATTAAAAAAGAAAAAACTAAACCAAAAACAATAAGACCAATACTTATTGATGCTCTGAAATAAAACGATGGATTAGCTAATCCATATAACTCAATCGCTTTGGCAAAACCAACGCCTAACAATGTACCTCCTATTCCTCCGCTAAGACCAATAATTGCAGATTCAAATAAGAAGATGGACAGCACAGCTACATTCTTAGCGCCAATAGCTTTCATAATTCCTATTTCTTTAGTTCTTTCTCTAACTGAAGTAAACATCGTATTTGTTATTCCAATGCCTCCAACGATGATAGCAATGCTGGCAAAAGCTATTATAGCTAACTGAATAACAGCTAATATATTGCCTGCAATATCTCCTATCGTATCAGATGTAATTACACTAAAATCAGCTTCATCTGTTCCAGCTCTTCTTTTTCTTGTTTTTCGAAGATTTTCTCTAATATTCTCAGCTGTTTCATCTAAAGAAACTCCTTCTTCTATTTTAACCATTGCCATTTGAGCGCTTCCCTTTTTTTCTCCAGTCAAGCCTCCATAAATTACCATATCAACATATACCCCACTATCATCAGTTTGACTGCCCAAAGAATTCATTATTCCTACTATTTTAAAAGTTTTACCCTTAACCACTACGCTGGAATCAACTTCAATCTCTTGTTCAAATATTTCATAAGCTACTTGTTGACCCACTACAATCTCTCTCTTGCCTGCAGTAGGCCATCTGCCTTTATCCAAACTCCATCCTTGATAACCTTCTAAAATTATTAAACTTTCTTCCCAGTCAACACCCATTAAAATAATTTGTTTACTTTCTTCTTCATATCTCATAATACTGCTGGCATGTGACATAGAAACTACTTCTTCTACTCCATCTGTTCTTTTAATAGTTTCAATATCTGCTTTTTCCAACTTTTCACTCCCCATCATAGCTATAAGTGGATTAGACATATCTCCAGGCATTACAAAAATCGTTTCTCCCCCTAAAGACCTTAATTGCTGTGTAATGCTATCCTTAATCCCTTCTGACAAAGACAATAAACTAATAATCAAAAACACCCCTATAACAATACCAAAAATAGTAAGCCAGCTTCTTAAGGATCTTGTTCTAAGATTTCTTATGGCAATATAGAAATATTCTCTCATTTCTTCCATAAAAACTTGGATGCTTTTTGATGATTAATAATAAGTTCACCATCTTTAATATTAACTATGTTCTCACTATAATCAGCAATATTAGGATCATGAGTCACAACGATAATAGTTTTCTTCTCTTCTTTATGAAATCGTTTTAAAAGCTGCATAATTTTCTTGCCAGTTACTGAATCCAAATTACCTGTTGGCTCATCAGCAATAACAATTTCTGGGTCATTAGCAAAAGCTCTGGCTATAGCTACTCTTTGCCTTTCACCGCCTGAAAGTTCAGCTGGATGATGATTAATTCTTTTTTCCAAACCAACTGATGTTAAAAGCTGTTTTGCCCTTGTCTTTCTTTGTTTTAACAATTTACCCTGAAAAACCATTGGCAGCATTACATTCTCAAGAGCCGTTAAGTGAGGCATTAAATTAAATGTCTGGAACACAAAGCCAATAGTTTCCCCTCTAAGCTGAGAAAGCTGATCATCTGTTAATTTTGAAATATCTTTTCCATTTAAAACAACTTTTCCTTTAGTTGGAATGTCCAAGCAACCTATCATATTTAAAAGAGTTGATTTACCAGAACCTGATGGTCCCATAATACTTACAAAATCACCTCGAGTTACATCGAGGCTTACTCCTTTTAAGGCTGTTAATTCTACTTTTCCTAACTGATAAATCTTCCAAACATTATTTAGTTCAATAATTTTTTCTGACATTTAAGGTAAAATAACTTGCTCACCTTGTTCAAGTCCAGAAACAATTTCTGTAACATCATTAGTGCCTTTAAGCCCAATTTCTATTTCACGTTCTGTAATAATTGTATTTTCTAAAACTCGAACTATTGTTTTTCCATTCTTCTTTTTTACTGCTCTTTTCGGAACAGTTAAGACATTTTCTTTGAAAGCTGTCCTAATAACTAAATCAGCAGTCATGCCAGGTTTTACGCCTTCAAGTGGGTTATCCAAAGAAACAGAAACTTCATAATAAACTACTCCATCTATTATTTTTTCAGCAGGGTCAATGGAAATTACTTTTCCTGTTAAAACTTGTTCTGAAAAAGCAACTAAAGTGATGTTTACTGGATTACCAATATCCATTTTTGTCACATCTTCTTCATAAATATCAACTTCAATTTTAAAAGGATCATCAGGAAGAATGGTTATGATAGCATCTGCTAAAGCTGACTGAACTAACTCGCCCACTCTTTTCTCTATTTTAGCAATCTGTCCATTAATAGGGCTTTTTAAAGTAGTGTCTGCAATTTGTTTTTGTAAAAGCCAAAGCTGAGCTTGAGCCTGTTTTACTTGAGCCTGGTATAAGCTAACATCTTCATCTCTGGCAGGAGCAACAAGCTTGGCTAAATCATCTTGAGCTGTTTTTAAACTGCCCTGAGCTGTGTCAACTTTGGCAGAATAAGTATTAGTATTAACGCTATTATCTAATTTGATTGAAGAAATAGTTTGCTGGGAATTAACAGTGTTTGTTAAAGCTGTATTAATGTATCCCCTGTGAGTATCTAATAAGGTTTTATCAGCTGAAGAAATTGTATTTCTATAATTAAGTGCCTCGCAATTCTCTCTAATAATTTTTAAAGCATCAGAAGTGTCATTTAGAGCGCTTTTCATGTCAGCAATAGTAATATCAATATCATTATTTTCTTGAGTCGTTTTTGCTGTATCTAAATATGATTCTACACCATCTAAAACACTTTTAATCTTATCCTTATTTTCTCTTACCGAAATTGACTGTTGATCATTGCTTGTAAAATAAGTTCTCTGAATTGAATCAGCCGCATTGAAAGAATTGAAGATTTTAATATATGAATCATCTAAAACATTCAAGGCATCTTCATAAGCAGACTTTAAATCTTCTTGCCCTTGAGTCTCAATATCTTCTAAAGTTTGTTTTGCATTATTTAAGCTAATCTGGGCATTATCAACATCAGTTTGACTGGCCTGTATCTCTTCAGAAGTAGCGCCAGCCAACAGCTTGTCAAGCTGAGCTTGATATAATTCCAAACTTGCCTGAGCTTCTGCAAGCTGAATGTTTAGTTGAGCATCTTCTAATTTTGCTAAGATGTCTTTTTCCTTTACCTCTTCACCTATTTCAACATAAATTTTTTCAAGTACTCCTGAGGTTTTAAAATTAAGTTCAATTTGCTCTCCTTTTTTAACCTGACCAGTTTCTGAAATTTCCTGAATGACATTTCCAATTTTGACTTCAGCAAAAACAAAGCCATCTTCTGCTTTTTTAAAAATAGTTCTATAAGCAAAAATTATTAACAAAGAAACAATAACTATAATTCCAATAATTTTTTTCTTCTCCATGCTGATAATTTTATCATAACTTTAGGGCTGTGGAAAATTGATTTAGCAAATTTAAAATAATGTTCTACAATATACTAATGTTCTAAAGGTCGAAGCGATTACTCTCTTTAAAAATAAACTGTTAAAAACTATGGTAGATATACTTACTCTGCTTAAAACATCTGAAATGAAGTGGGTTATTACCTTAATAGCAGTTGATGTACTGCTGGGAATTATTGCCGCCCTAGTGAAAAAAGACTTTCGTTTAGGAAAAGTAGCTGACTTTATGTTCAGACCTGTTTTAGCTTATGTCTTAGGTTTTGGAATCTTAATGTTGGTTCCAACAGCAATTCCATCCTTGGCTAGAATAAGCCAATTCGCGTATATACTTGTACTTTTGGCTTTAACTGGCTCAATTTTAAATAATTTATCAAGACTAGGATTAAGATTGCCAGCATATTTAAAAAAATAGGAAACATAGCAAAACAAAAAACACGCCGATTAATCAGTGTGTTTTTTGTTCTATTAAATAACTACTATTTATTTTTTTTAAAAAATATCTTATGCCAGTCAGAATAACTTGAAACCCCTTGAAAAATCACTCCTCCTAAAAAACCATAAAACAACTGGTCCATGAAAGGAGAAACTTCATATAAAAGAATAAGTCCTAAAACTAAAGCGCTCATTATCCAATGATGAAAATGAAGCTTGAAATTTCCTAAGCTTAAAATGATAGAATTCATTTTCCCTGATAAAAACTGGGCTAACAGATATCCAAAAAGTCCTCCAAAGAAAACTTTTAAAGATAATAAGGCCAAAGAAGCTCCTAATAAGAATTTGGGTAATTTAATTCTAAATCTTTTCATAAATTAATCTTACAATAATTAAAAAACATTATCAAATCTCAATACAGGGCATTATGAATGACGTTAGAACCTCTTTTGTGCTAAATTAAACAAAAAAGAAAAATTAAGTTATTGGATTTAGAAAAAATAGGGGTAACCAAGTTTATGGTTTAGGATAAATCTTTATTATTTTTAGTCTTTAAAGTCTTGCGGTAATTTATAACAGTTTTTCCAAAAGCGCCTGCCTGTAATGTAATAACAATAAGCATCATAACTAAATACGACCAGTGAAGCCAATCTTCGGGACGACCCGGTCGGAGAAAAGCATGATTGATAACGTGAGCACCTATAAGATAAAAAACAACGTAAGAAAAGCTATGAAGCCACTTCCAAGATGCTATACCCAAAAACTTAATTACCTTGCCAAAAGAGGTAATTGTTAAAATAAAAGCTAAAAAAATAGCTACAAAGGCGACGAGGTCCGAAAGTCGCATCCCAGCCATATAGCCTACTACATCCCATTGCCTGCTGGAAAAAACAAGGGATATGTGGACAATTGATACAATCGTAAACCAAATACCGAGTTCACCCCTCAAACTCCAAGGTAAGTTCCAAGGCAGAGCCTCTAAAGTCGGTTTCCAAAACCTCATTATGGGGCCTATGATAAGAGTTAGGAAAAGGAGGAAAAAGGCAACTCCTGCTGTAGCTCTATTGAGATTAATCCCAGAGGAAAAAAGAACAAATACTAAAAGAAGTGACATTAAAGCTATAATAAGGTGGTATGAAAATGTATTACGGAAGTCCATATTTTTTTATTTATTAATTATCCTATTTTTATTCTATCAAAAAACCGCTCAGAGAGCGATTTCCTAAAATTGCAGGGGCTCGTAGAGGATGTTCGAACCAAGATTGTGGTTGAAAATGAAGCTTTAGCTGCTTAAGCCAAGACAATTTAATATAATTGAGAAACAAAAGGATTCAGAAAATTGACGTTGTATTGATTTATCATTATAATGTTAGTGACTTTAATCAAATTAAAGTCAAACAGTAAAATTCTACGCCCACTTTTGCTTCTGATGATTAGATTAGTTAAAACAGGAAATACACAGGCCTGAATTAATTAGTCAAAGGTCGTCAGGCTATAAATTACCGAATGAATAGAAATGACAGAACAGAGAAAAAAGCAAAAGAATATTAATTTTATTAAAAAAATAATCTTAATTATTTTACAAATAATCAAGATTATTATTGACAAAAGATAAGATTAAGGGCGTAGTAATTTTATTGTTTTTTTTATAATAATTTTAAATATTATTTACAAGTAATTTTCTTAAATTGATACTATAAACATTATACAACTTTTATACTAAAAAGTTATACACAAGTCAAAGACTACTATCTACAGACACCTCTAAACTCAAAACCCGAAATAAACATCTCGGGCTTTTTTTTAACTGAAAATTGCAGGGCATCGTGAACAACGTTAGAACTATTTTTCAGCAGTCAGATGAACATATTTACATTCCAGACCTCTTCTCACACCAGTAGATTTAGTTTATTGATTAGTTTGCCCTACCCCGCTACTCACTATATATTTAAAAATATTGCGGGTCGTGGACGATGTTAGAACCTGCTTGATGGGAAAGTTAAATGGTTTTAATGCGAACCAGGAAAAATTTTCACACTTCACGTAGAAAAAATTATTCAATGGTTCCTATTTTGCCTATATTAATAACTTTCTCCATGGGTGGAATTTGATACTCAAAAGAAACGTGATATTTCTGGCTTCCCTCTTCGATGCGAGATAAGTAGTCTTGGTATTTTTTCCTGAAAGAAGAGAGATCTTTGACTTGGAATAACTCTTTTATACGATTAAAATGTTGTGAGGAAGCCATCCTTTCAAATAGTTCAACTTGATTGGAAAATCTAGAATTATAAACTGAACATCTAGGAAACCAAGCATGATCATCACCCCTGAAATTAGTTA